>NZ_JBEXDT010000013.1:0-109698 GCF_040605905.1 Nonomuraea sp. NPDC005501
CGTCGTGACGATCGGATCGTCACGACGGAGCGGCGCCTCATTTCTCCACGTTCCTGAGTAGATCAGGTCACGTTGAAGACGACATCCGCCCAGTAGTTCGTGGACTGGTAGGTGCTCGACGGGAAGGTGCTGGACGCCCCGTAGGTGTAGACGCCGTTGCCGCCATCCGTCCCGTTCTCCAGGGCGACGAGCGGACCGCTTGTGTGCTCGTCGGTGAAGTACTGCAGCGTGTAGGCGAAGTGGCCGGACGTGGTGTGGTACGACGCGACGTACGTGGTGTTCGCGGAGATCGCCACCGGTGACGAAAGCGTCGCCTCCTGCCAGCCGAACGCGGTCTCACCGCTGAAGGTGACGCTCCCGAGCTGCGTGCCGCCCGACGTCCACAGGGCGCCGGTGTGGGTCCCGATGTCGAGCGGGCTCTTGTAGAAGCGCAGGCCCGTGATGCTACCGCTCCTCAGCGCCTGGAACTTCACGCCGAGCGTGACGGCCTGGGTGGCGGGGTTCGACGTCACGGCCGGCACCGCCGTCCTGCCCCACAGACTGTTCGAGGGTGTGAAGACGACGTCCACCCAGTAGTTCGTCGCCTGGAAGCTGCTCGTCGGGAACGAGTTCGACGCCCCGTAGGTGTAGACGCCGTTGCCGCCGGAGGAGTCGGCGAACGCGGTGAGCGGTCTGTTGACGCGCGCCGACGTGAAGTAGTTGCCGGTGATCGAGTACCGGCCGGACGTCGTGTGGTACGAGGCCACGTACGTGGTGTTCGCGGAGACGGCGACCGGCGTCGAGAAGTTCACCTGTTGCCAGCCGGACGCCGTCTCGTTGCTGAACGTGGCGCTGGCCAGGAGCGTGCCGCCCGCCGTCCACAGAGCGCCCGTGTGCGTCCCGGTGTTCAGCGACCCCTTGTAGAAGCGGATGCCCCGGACGAGTCCCGTGGTCGCGGCCCGGAATCTCACCCCCAGCGTGACGGCCTGGGTGTCGCTGTGCGACGCCACCGCCGGAGTCGCGCTCTGGTCCCAGAGGCTGCTGGCCGGGGTGAACACCACGTCCACCCAATAGTTCGTCGACTGGAACGTGCTCGACGGGAACGCGCTCGTGGCCCCGTAGGTGTAGACGCCGTTGCCGCCGGCGGCGCCGTCCGCGAGGGCGACGAGCGGCGGGCTGGCGTGCTGAGAGGTGAAGTACTGCAGCGTGTACGAGAAGTGCCCGGAGGGGGTGTGGTAGGAAGCGACGTAGGTGGTGTTGGCGGTCACGGTGACCGGCGTGGCGAAGTCCATCTGCTGCCAGCCGGACGCCGTCTCGTTGCTGAACGTGGCGCTGGCCAGGAGCGTGCCCCCCGCCGTCCACAGGCTGCCCGTGTGCGTCCCGGTGTTCAGCGACCCCTTGTAGAAGCGTATGCCGGAGACGACGCCGGTCGTGGTGGCCTGGAACTTCACGCCCAAGGTGACGGGCTGCGTCTCGGTGTGCGAGGAGACCGCAGGAGTATCCGAGTCGTTCCAGATCGTGTACGTCACGAGCTGAATGAGTTGCTGCGACTTGCTGGGCGCGAAGTGCACGATGGCCTCGTTCACCGGGGTGTCGCCGCCGAGGTAGACGGCCGTGATGCGGTGCTCACCGGCCCTGAGGTCGGAGACCGTCAGCGTGGCCGGCGCCAGGCTGCTGTTGGTGTCGGAGCCGATGACGGTGTCGTAGTCCTTGAACACCACCTGGCCCACAGGGACGATCGAGCTCATGACGCCCACACCCCGCACCGTGGCGGTGAAGGTGACCGAGTCGCCGGTGCGCGAGGGATTGAGCGAGGATGAGACGCTGGTGGTCGACTTCGGGTCGTCCGGCACGGTGACGCGGGTGGCCGGCCCGGACGTGGTGCCCTGCAGCGCGACCGTGTTGTTCAGGGAGAACACCCTGCCGTAGACCGCGGCGCCGGACGACACCGTGACGGAGCCCTGGCCCAGGACGTCGCCCCGGAAGGTCGACTGGGTGCCCAGCGTGGTGGAGCCGCTGATCTGCCAGAACACGTTGTCGGCCTGCGCGCCGCCGGCCAGGTCGATGTTGCTGACGTTGGCCGTGGTCAGGGAGGAGGCCTGGAAGACGAACACGGCGTCGGGGTCGTTCTGGGCGTCGAGCGTCAGCGTGCCCGAGAGGGCGAAGGTCCCGCTGGTCGAGTTGTACACGCCCGGGCTGCGCGTGGTGCCCCCGAGCTGCGTGGCGATCGTCGCGTCGGGCGAACGCCCGGCCAGCTCGTTGTAGGCGGCCACGGCGTCCGACCTGGCCTGCGCGGCGGCGCTGTCACCCGCGTGGACGGACCCGGTGACGGTGCCCGGCGGGAAGCCGGACACCGTGCTGCCTGGGCTGACCCCCAGGTCGCCGGCGACTGTCGTCTGGTTCGAGTTCGTCACCGACGAGCCGGCGAGGACCCCGTAGGAGTCGGCGGTGCCGATGCTCACGGGGAGCGGGTCGGCGTACGCGGCGTCCTGGAGGACGACGATCCCGCCCATGGCGAGGACGACGGCGAGCAGGGAGCGACCGGCATGTGATGTAAAGGGGCGCGACAGCCGAGCGACGCCAGCGCGCCGGGGCTTGTTCTTGACACAGGCCCTGGCCTGCGCGCCATCGTCATCGAGGCGAATCACACCACAGTTGTACTGCGATTGTACGGTTCCGGAACTAGTCAGACACGCCATGTAATGGTAACCGGTGACCGGTGACCGCGGCGCCCGGATCGTCACATCCGGCCGGTCACAATCGCTCGACGTTGCCGCCGCGGCAGCGGTTACGGGTGTCGAAGACGAACGGGCTCGCCTCCTCGACCAGCCGGTAGTCGAAGCAGTCGTGGTCGGTCAGCACCACGACGGCGTCGGCCGCCGAAAGCTCTCTCCGGCAGAGCTCGACCAGCTCGACGCCCACCGGGAGCTGGTAGCCGTCCACGAGCGGGTCCACCGCCCGCACGTCGGCGCCCAGCTTGCGCAGCGACCTGACGACCTCGATGGCGGGCGACTCCCGGCAGTCACCCGAGTTCTTCTTGTAGGCGAGCCCCAACAGGACCACCCGGCTGCCGTTGACCGGCTTGCGTCGCTGGTTCAAGGCGAGAGCCAGCCGGTGGACGACGTGGTCCGGCATGTGGTTGTTGATGTCGTTGGCCAGCTCGACGAACCGGAAGTTGTGCCCCAGGCTCCGCTTGACCTTCCACGACAGATAGGAGGGGTCGATCGGCAGGCAGTGCCCTCCGACACCGGGGCCGGGCGTGAAGCGCATGAAGCCGAACGGCTTGGTGGAGGCCGCGTCGATGGCCTCCCACACGTCGATGCCGAGCTGCTGGGCAAATACGGCCAGCTCGTTGACCAGCGCGATGTTGATGTGCCTGAACGTGTTCTCCAGCAGCTTGCACAGCTCTGCGACCTGCAGCGAGGACACCGGCACGACGTCGGCGACGACGTGCCGGTAGAACGCCTCGACGCTGTTCAGCGAGAGCGCGTCCAGGCCCGAGACGACCTTGGGCGTGTTCTCCAGCCGCCAGCGTGGGTTGCCGGGGTCGATCCGCTCGGGGCTGTAGCCCAGGAAGAAGTCGCGCGGAGCGCACAGCCCGGAGCCCTCTTCGAGCAGGGGCAGCAGGTACTCCTCCGTCGTCCCCGGGTACGTGGTGGACTCCAGCACCACCGTGCTGCCCGGGCGCACCAGTGGTGCGATCGACCGGCCGGCCGCGCCGATGTGCCGCAGGTCGGGGGCGCCCTCGTTGAGCGGGGTGGGCACCGTGATGACGCAGACGTCGAAGCCCTCTGCGTCGGCGTAGTCGGTGCTGGCGAGGTATCGCCCGCTGCGCAGGGCCTCGTCCAGCCGGTCGCCGTCGATGTCCTCGACGTAGGACTCGGCCGCGTTGAGCCGCTTGACCCGCCAGGAGTCCACATCGATCCCCACGACGTCGAACCCGGCCTTCACCGCGCTCATCGCCAGGGGCAGGCCGACGTATCCCTGCCCCACCACCGCCAGCTTGCTTCTCATGTCCAGCCCCCTGTCACATCGAGATGCGATCGGCTCGACTGTACGAGCAGGGCTCGGCCACATCCCCGATTACGTGACGACTCCGGCGTGTCGTGCGGACGCCTCTCAGCAGGCAGCGACCGGCATTGGTCTCACTTCGCCAAAAGATGGGCAAGGGCCTCACCGCCGCCGAATGTCCCTGGCCGGCCGCGCGTACCGCCATGATCACACTGGTCTCCATGACCAGGATTCGGCTTCCCTCATGGCTGTCGGGGGTGTTGACCGCGGCGCTCCTCGCGGGCACGCTGAGCGCGGGCATCAGCACACGGGGTGAACAGCCGCCGGTCGAGCTCGGCGAGGCCACGGACTGCGCAATCGTGGCCGGGATGGCGGTGGTGGCCACGGACCGTGGCCTGGTCGTCGGCGACGTGTACGTCAGCCCCGGCGACACCGTCCGCGGTTTCCCCCCGGGGAGGGTACGCGGGAGCACCCATGTGGACGACGGCAAGGCCAGGCTGGCCAAGGCCGACGCGGCCGCCGCCTACCAGGACACGGCCCGGCGCCGGCCCGACGCCGTCATGCCCACTAACCTGGGCGGCATGACCGTGCCTCCCGGCGTGTACCGGGCGGGAGAGGACGCCTTCCAGATCACGGGCACGCTCACCCTCGACGCCGAGGGCGACCCGGACGCCGTCTTCATTTTCCAGTCGGACTCGCTCAACACGGCGCGGGTCAGCAACATCGACCTGGTCGACGGCGCGCAGGCGAACAACGTCTTCTGGCAGGTGGCGGGACCCGCCTCGCTGGGCACCGAGTCCACCTTCCGCGGCAACATCCTGGCGCAGGAATCGATCATGGTGTCTCCGGCAGCGGTCGTCTACGGGCGCACCATGGCACTCGACGACATGGTCCAGATGGTGGGGAGCACGAGCGTGCCGGACACCCGGGTCATGGTGCCGGAGTACCCGCCGACCACGACCACCGTGACCTCGTCGGCGAACCCCGCCCGGAAGGGACAACCCATCACCTTCACGGCCAAGGTGACCGGGCCTGACCCCTCCGTGGTGCCCACGGGAAAGGTCCTGTTCAAGGACGGGGAGAGCGTCATCGGATCCGGCTTCCAGAGCAGCACCATGACGGCGACGTTCACCACCTCGGGCCTGGCCGCGGGGCGGCACCAGATCACCGCCACCTACCTGGACGGCGGGTTCGCCGTCAACGAGGACTGGGTCACCTATACGCCCAGCGTCTCGGATCCGCTGATCCAGCTCGTGAACTGAGGCGGCGGTCCGCTGCCGCCGAAGAGAGGAATCGCATGACCGTCCGCAGGAGCATGCTGGCCCACGGTCGTCTCCTCGTGTGGGCGACCGCGCTGACCGCGGGTTGCGCGGTCGCGGGATCGGCGGTGTCGCCACCGGCGGCGGCGTCCGCCCATGGCCGGACGGAGGCCCGACCCTGGCCACGAGCGGCGATGACAGGAACGACCTGGACGCTCACCTGGCCGGCACACCGGCGCTGTTGCGGACGGCGTTCCTGCTTCGGTTGGACGTGCCGCCGGCAGGGGCCGCCGGGGCCGCGGGGACCACGGGGCTTCCGCGGCCCTCGGGGACCGGTGGGCCCGCCCGGACCGCGGGGGCCGGCGGGCGACCACACCGCCACCGGCCCGCAGGGGCCGCCCGGGCCCCAGGGCCCGTCGGGGCCGGGCGGACCTCCCGGCCCGCAGGGGGCCACGGGGCCTCAAGGGCCGCAGGGCGTCGAGGGCCTTCCCGGGCCGCGGGGCCCGCGCGGCCCGCGGGGCGCCCAGGGGCCGCCGGGCGTGAGTCCCGGCATCGACACCACCCTGCTCCCGCTGACATTCGCGCCGGGACCCACCGACTTCACCGTGCTCACGATGGACGGAACGACGTGGGTCAGGGACCCGCGGACGCCGTCGCCCCGCGACTGGCACAACCTCGCGTCGGTGCCGGGCTACCCTCCCGCCGTGAGCGACGTGTCCGCGGCGACAGCCTCCTCGCCCGCCGACTCCCTGCTGATCTCGGTGGTGACCACGGGCGGGGTGGTCGCGCAGACCAGGTGCACGCTGACCGCGCCCCCACCGCCGCCGGGCCTCAAGTGGGGCGCCACCTACTGCCAGCCGTTCAAGGTGGTCTCCCCGACCTGACGTCCTCCGGCCGGGGGGATCTCGTAGACGGAGAAGTCCCCTGACCGGTGACGCAGGACCGCGTGACGTCCCAGCGCGGCGCCCCGGCCGGCGCGGCGCTCGTCCGCGAGCAGCCAGCGCACCCCGTAACGATCGCGCAGCGCGGCCACCGAGGCGGCCGAAGGGGCCTCGAAGACCGCGTCGTTCACCCGGAGCCTGTCGCGGTCCCAGAAGCGCCGCCGCCACGCCACCTCGCCCGGACGCCAGCGATCCAGGTTGCGTGCCGTGTACGTCCAGCCTTCGACGAGCACCCGGCGCTCGGTCAGTGCCGCCACCCAGGCGGCCCGGTGGTCGCACATGCCTCCTCCCCGCACGCGGCAGTGCATGCCCGTGGCGACCAGGTCACTGGGGGCCGACCGGGACCGCAGCCACCGCGCCGCTCCCACCAGCCCCGCGGGCACGGGCCGGGGACGCGCAGCAGACCGGGCCGCCTGCCGGGTGGGCGAGCTCGGCGCCGGGTCCGCCCATGGCAGGACGTGCGCCGACCAAGCGCCAGGCGTACCCGCGGCCGTGACGATCACCAGCGTGACGGCCGAGATCCGGAGCGGGTTCCATCGCAGGGCTGCCAGGACGGTGGCGGCCGTGGCCACGGTCGCCACCAGGGCGAGGTACGGCAGATACAGTGCGCCTTCCGACCGCCCCGGCTCCAGCGGGACCGTCACCCCGCACAGCGCGCGGACGAGCAGGGCGATCACGGCGCCGGCGCCTGCCGCGCGGACCACATCCCGCGCGGACAGGCCCGCCCGCCGTGTGACGACGAGCAGCCCGTGGACGGCGGCCATCGCCAGGTAGGGGCAGGCGCCCTGCAGGAAGTACACCTGGGAGCGGCCCGGCTGAGCGAACAGCAGCGCCATGCCGGCTCCCGCCACTGCCATCGCGAGCACGAGCACGACCCAGGGCCGCAGCAGCAGCCGTGGCCGCGACAGCAGCCCGAGGACCCCCGACCACGCGACGACCCCGCCCAGGACGCACAGCATGGTCACGCCGAGCACCGAAGCGACCGGTGCGGCCGTCTCGGCGTCCGCTCCCGTCAGCTCGGCCCAGGTGATCCGCGACAGGGAGAGCGGGTCCACCACCATGCCCTGGCGCGCCCCGCCGAACAGCACCACCTGAGCGAACACCAGGCACGTCACGGTCATGCCCAGCACCGGCAGCACGCGCCGCGGGACGCGGCGCCGCCCGATCGCCTCCACCGCGGCGACGGCCACGAGCCCCGCCGCGAGCAGGGGCAGGTAGGTCGCCTTGGCCCCCATGACGGCCAGCAGGAAGACGGCGAGGAGCAGCCACTCCCCCGCCGGCCTCCGCCGTTCGAGGAGGTCCGCGACCAGCAGGACGACCGGCGCGAACAGCAGGGCGCCGAAGGTCTGGCTGGGGCTCAGCCACGACTGCGCGCTGCTCCAGTCGAAGGCCCCCATGGCCGGCCCCATGTAAAGGACCGGCGCCAGCACGAACAGCGCCAGGGTGACGGCCACCGCGGCGCCCGGCCACGACCGCAGCAGGCGCCTGGCCGTCATCGCCAGCAGGACCGCCAGCGCCGCCATCATGGGCAGCGGCCCCAGCCGGTACAGCAGCACGACGGGCTCAACTCCAGTCACGTGGCTCGCCGCCGCGAGGTGCGCGTGGACGAACCAGTGGTAGACCAGCGGCTCCCCCGCGACCATCGGAACGGTCGGCGGCACGTGGTATCTCAGCTCCCCGACCAGCGCGAGGTGGAACGGCAGGTCGGGGTAGGACTTCCCCAGAACGGGCCATCCGAGCCGTTGGGACGCGAAGAAGGTGACGGCGCTCCAGATCACGACGCCGGAGACGACCAGCGCCAGCCACCACGCCCACCATGTCGGCGCCACCACCATCCGGGGGCCAGCCCTCCAGTACCGGCGCAGCCGGGGAACGGCCAGGAAGGCCCCGTACGTGACGGCCGGCCAGGCCAGCACCAGCAGCGGGACGCCGAACGCCCGGGCGGGCAGGTAGCAGGCCAGCTCGGCGGCGTAGCCGAGCGCCAGTCCCAGGGCGGCTTCCTCCGCCCGCGTCCGGGCGCGGGCGCAGGCGGCGCGCACGAGCAGCGTGCCGGGGAGGCCCAGGCAGAACACGAGGTAGCCGCCGAAGACGGTGACGTCCGCGAGCCGGACGCCGTGGCGCGCGAGCAGCGCCACCGACAGGGCAGTCACCACCGCGACCGGCGCCCACCTCAGGAGCCGTCGCGGCGCGAGCCCCCGCGCGGCGCGGTCAGGCGGAGCGGCGGAGCCATCCGAGGCGTCGCCCGCGGCCGGGTCATGCAGGTCGGGGTCCAGGCGCGTGCTCTTGGCCATGTGGAAAGTTCTTGGTCTTGTGGAAGCTCTGCGCCGCCATGGCGCTGAACAAGGTGAACGGGATGGTCGTCAGCTCGCTCGTGCTCACCGGCGCACCACCTCACCGGCCGGGGCGAATCCCGTCCGCGCCGGTGCGGTGGCGACGGTGTCCGGGACGGGCAGCGCCCGGCCGAGCCAGGCGGCCGGCGTGCCCGCCGCCGTCACCAGCACGAGCGTCAGCGCCCAGACGCGCGGGCGCGGCTGACCGGCCGCCCCCAGCAGGGCGGCCACCGCCAGCACCACTCCGGCCAGCGTCAGGTACGGCAGGTACAGGGCGAGCTCCCCGCCGCCCGGCCGCAGCGGGACGTGGACGCCGAAGACCCAGCGGACGGCGCAGGCCGCCGCCACCCCGGCCAGCGCCGCGCACAGCCCGGCCCTGAACGAGACGCCCGCCTTCCTGACCACGCAGCCGAGCCCATAGACCGCGGCCATCGCCAGGTACGGGCAGGCCGCCTGGAGGAAGTCCGTCTGCGCCTGGTACGGCTCGGCGAGCAGCAGCAGCGCGCCGAGCCCGGCCGCGCCCATGCCGAGCGCCAGCACGACCGGCGGGCGCGCCAGCAGCCGGGGCCGCCTGAGCAGCCCGAGCACGCCGCACCAGGTGATCGCCCCGCACAGCAGGCAGAGCGCGGTGACGCCGGCCAGCGAGAGCGCCGACGCCTCCGCCGCGTCCCCCGCGCTTCCCGCACCGGTCAGAGCGGCCCAGGACACCCGCATGAACGCCAGCGGATCGACGGCCACCCCCTGCCAGGCGCCGAGCAGCGCGGCCTGCGCCGCGAGCGCGCACGCCGCCAGCCCGAAGGCGGCGGTGGCGCGGCGGGGCAGCGAGAACCACTTGACCGCCTCGACCGTCACGACCGCCAGCAGCCCGGCCGCCAGCAGCGGCACGCAGGCGGCCCTGGCCCCGGCGACGGCCGCGAGCAGCACGGCGAACAGCACCCACACGCCCCGCCCCTGCGGCCGGTCGCCGAACAGGTCGAGCAGCAGGACGACGAGGGGCGCGAACAGCAGCGCGCCGAAGGTCTGCGCGGGCATGGCCCACTCCTGCGCGGGCGTCCAGGTGAGGAGACCGGCGGCCGTCCCCGCGTACAGGCTGGGCGCCGTCACGAACGCGGCGGCCGTCAGGGCGGCCAGCGCCTGACGGCGCGAGCCGGTGAAGCGGCGGCCCGCCATGCCGAGCAGCACGACCAGCGCGGCCAGCATCGGCAGCGGGGCCAGCCGGAAGAGCAGCACGGACGGCTCCACGCCGGTGATCCAGCTCGCGGCGGCGAGATGGGCGTGCACGAACCAGTCGTGGCCGAACGGCCCGCCGCCCGGTCCGTGGCTGATCAGCCGGTCGATCATGTCCAGGTGGGGCAGGGCGGCGACCGGCGCCGTGCCCCGCGGTCCGGCGATCGGGTGGGTCGCGAAGTAGCCAACGGAGATCCACAGGGTCAGGCCGATCACGGCCAGCGCGAGGCACCACGACCACCACAGCGGGGCCTTGGGCTGGCGGGTCACCCTGCAGTGGGCGCGCAACCGCGGCACCGCGGCGAACAGCGCGTAGGTGCCCATCGGCCAGGCGGCCACCAGCAGCGGCGCGCCCGCCGCGCGGGCGGGCAGGTAGCACAGGACTTCGGCGGCGTAGCCGAGCGCCAGGCCCAGGGCCAGCTCCTCGGGCAGCGTGTGCGGGCGCCGGTAGAGCACGCGGACCCAGAGCAGGCCGGGCAGGGCCAGGCCGAGCGCGGCGTAGAGGGTGAAGACGCTCAGGTCGGAGATGGGGACGCCGTGGAACCCGAGGACCGCCCCGACGCAACCGGCCACGGCCACCGCCGGCAGCCAGGCGGACGGCCGCAGCGAGGGCGGGGCCGTGGGGGGCGCGCCTTCCGTGAGGGGGTCGGGGACGAGAGGCGCTGAACGCGGAAAGGGTGGAGCTTCGGCCATGCGGGCAAGCCTGACGACGTCCAGGCCCCCGCCGGCGCGGGAAAGCCGACCCACGGCGATGTCCTTGCCAATCCTTGCCGGTTTTCGGGGAAGGCCGGGAACGACGCCTCACGCGCGCGGGGTGTCAGGCGCGGGGTGTCAGGCGCGGGGTGTCAGGCGTCCAGTGCCGTGGCGATGGCGCGCAGGCCGTGGTCCAGCTCGCCCTCGGTGATGTTGAGCGCCGGCCGCAGCCGCACCGAGCGCGGCCCGCACGACAGCACCAGCACGCCCTGGTCCTCCCGCAGCCGGGAGACGAGGGCGTCCCTGCTCTGCCGGTCCGGCAGGTCGAAGGCGCACATGAGACCGCGCCCCCGCACGCCGGACAGCACGTCGGGCCGCTCGGCCTGCATCTTGGTCAGGCGCTCGACCACCAGCGCGCCGAGCAGCCCGGCGCGCGGCATCAGGCCGTCCCGCTCGACGATCTCCAGCAGGGCGCGGGAGCGGACCATGTCGACCAGGCCGCCGCCCCAGGTCGAGTTGATCCTGCCGCTGACCTGGAAGACGTTGTCCGGCACCAGGTCCACCCTGCGGCCCGCCATGATGCCGCCCACCTGCACCTTCTTGGCGAAGGCCACGATGTCCGGCGCGAGGCCGAGCTGCTGGTAGGCCCAGGGCGTGCCGGTGGTCCCGCCGCCGGTCTGCACCTCGTCCAGGACGAACAGCGCGTCGTACTCGTGGCACAGGCGCTGCATGGCCTGCAGGAACTCGGCGCGCATGTGGTTGTCGCCGCCCTCGCCCTGGATGGGCTCGGCGATGAAGCAGGCGATGTCGTGCGGATGCCGCTCGAAGGCGGCTCGCGCCTGCTCCAGCGCGCGGGCCTCCGCCGCCTCCACGTCGCCGAGGTGCGCGGCCGGCACGTCGATCCGGGGCCAGGCGAACTTGGGGAAGCGGTCGGTCTTGCCGGGCTCGGTGTTGGTCAGGCTGAGGGTGTAGCCGCTGCGCCCGTGGAAGGCCCGGGTCAGGTGCAGCACCTGGGTGCCGAGGTCGGCGGATCGCCCGGCGGCCTCGTTGCGGCGGCTCTTCCAGTCGAAGGCCGTCTTCAGGGCGTTCTCGACGGCCAGGGCGCCGCCCTCGACGAAGAACAGGTGGGGAAGCTCGGGGTCGCCGAGGACGCGGGTGAAGGTCTCCACGAAGTCGGCGAGGTGCTCGGTGTACATGTCGGGGTTGGCGGGCTTGTTGCGCGCGACCCGGCCGAGCAGCTCGGCTGTCTCGGGGTCGAAGGACGGGTTCACGCCGAGCGGCGCCGAGGCGAAGAAGGTGTAGAAGTCCAGGTAACGGCGGCCGTCGCGGGCGTCGACGAGCCAGGAGCCCTGGCTGCGGTCGAGGTCGAGCACGAGGCGGTAGCCGTCGACGAGTAGGTGGCGGGCGAGACGGGCGTGTACGTCCATGATTCCTCCACAACGAACCAACAGGACATACTTCCCCGCCCATATCCCCATTCATCCGGAAATTTTCTGGAAATCTACGCCGCCGGCTGAAGTTTCTTCACACGGAACGAGAGCGCGATCATCGCTATGCCGTACACGATGGCGAAGACTCCGACCAGCCAGATCAGCGTGAGCAGCCCGGCGCCCGGCCAGATCAGCAGCAGTACGCCGAAGATGACCGAGAGGATGCCACCGATGATGAGCATCCACTCGTTGTCGACGACCTTGCGCAGCTGGATGCCGGCCACGATCTCGGTGATGCCGGCGAAGATGGCCCAGAAGGCCACGACGTACAGGAGCGCCAGCGACGTGATGCCCGGCCACAGGAACGCCACGATGCCGGCCAGGACGCCGAGGATGCCGGAGATGATGAGCCAGGCCCGGGACCGGGCGTTGTGCCGGGCGCCGGCGAAGATCGCGAAGATGCCCTCCACGATCGCGTAGGCACCGAAGAAGATCACCACTATCAGCAGCGTCTTCCCCGGCCAGATGAGCGCGAGGATGCCGAAGAGGAGGGCGGCTATGCCCCGGATGAGGATCAGCCACCAGATCCGCGCGATTTGCTCCATGCCGGTCTCTTCTCCAGAAAGATCCCGAAAGCAGACCACCACGCGGTCAAAAGTCGGCGATCCACCGCCCACCGATCTGCACGCTCCGCACCGGCCCGGCCGGAGATCACACCTGGGCGTAGACGACGATCGACACGGCGATGTACTGCACCAGGTAGGCGGCGACGGTGCAGGCGTGGAAGACCTCGTGGTAGCCGAACCAGCGGGGCGACGGGTCGGGGCGGCGCAGGCCGTACACGATGGCGCCGGCACTGTAGAGGACGCCGCCGACGGCGATCAGCACCACGGCGGCCGGCCCCGCGCCCTCCAGGAGCTGCGGCATCACGAAGATCGCCGTCCAGCCGAGCACCACGTAGAGGGCCGTGTAGAGCCAGCGCGGCGCGCCGATCCAGCACACCCGGAACACCACGCCGGCCAGCGCCCCGCCCCAGACGACCGACAGCACGGCCACCCGCGCGGCGCCGGTGAGCGCGAGCAGCGCGAACGGCGTGTAGGTGCCCGCGATGATCAGGTAGATGTTGGCGTGGTCGAAGCGGCGCAGCACCTCGGCCAGGCGTGGCCCCAGCGTGCCGCGATGGTAGGTGGCCGAGATGCCGAACAGCAGACCCGAGGTGATCGCGTAGATCGCGGCGGCCAGGCGGGCCTGGAGGGTGGGGCCCAGCGCCACGAGCACGAACCCGCCGACCAGGGTCACGGGCAGCGCTCCGGTGTGCAACCAGCCACGCAGTCTGGGCTTCATGGTGACCGTCGTCATGAAACCTACGGTACCGTAGGTTACAGCCCGTTCGGCTACAGTTCTTTCGGCTACAGCCCGTTGAGGAAGCGGGAGGTGATCGGCAGCGCGGCCGTCCGCCCCGCCCCACCGTGCCGGACGAAGACGCTAAAGGCCAGGTCGTCGCGGTAGCCGATGAACCAGCCGTGATCGGCGCCGTCGATCGTCTCTGCCGTCCCGGTCTTGCCCGCCACCCCCGCCGGCAGGCCCGCCCCGCTCGCCGTCCCGTGGTCCACGACCGCCGCCATCATGCCGCGCAGCGCGTCCACGATCCCCGCGTCGAGCTCGACCGGCTTGGGCGGTGGCCCCTCCAGGCGCCGCACCTCCTTCTCGGGCAGCAGCCGCGGCGAGCGCCAGGTGCCGCTCTGCACGGCGGCGGCGACCGCCGCCATGCACAGCGGGGTGGCCTGCACCGAGCCCTGGCCGATGGCGTCCGCGCCGAGCCAGTCGGTGTCCTCCGGCTCCTCCATCGTGCCGCAGGTGCCGCCCGCGCCCGTGGGCAGTGACCTGCCGAACCCCCACTGCCCGGCCGTCGCGAGCAGGTCGCCGGCCGCCAGACGGGTGGTGACCTGCTCGACGAACGTGGTGTTGCACGACAGGGCGAAGGCGTCGGTGAAGCTGACCGTGCCGTGGTCCTCGAAGCCCGCGTTGTGGAAGGAGCGGTGCAGGGGGATCTGGTAGTCACCCGGGCAGGACAGCTCGGCCGCCGGGTCGAGGCCGCTCGCCAGCAGGGCCGCCGCGGTGATCGTCTTGAACGAGGAGCCGGGCGGGAACAGGTCGTCGAAGGCGCTGTGGCCGTCGCCCAGGCGGTCGGCCACCGCCAGCACCTCGCCGGTGCTCGGCCGCAGCGCGACGATGGCGGCGTCCTCGACCCCGTCCAGGGCCCGTGCCGCCGCCGCCTGCACCGGCCGCGACAGCGTGGTGCGCTGGACCACCGGGTCGAGGGCGTGTGTCAGCAGCCGCCGTTCCGGCTGGCCGGGCGCGGCGGCGACCAGAGCGCGCCCGCCGGACGCGACGGCGAACTCCGGCGCGAGCCGTTCGAGATAGGCGTCGGCGTAACTGTCGTGCGGAATCCTGTCGCCCTCGCTGGTGAGGAACTCCGCCTTCACGTCCTCCAGCTCGACGATCTTCAGGGTGCCGCCGCCGGCGAGCAGCGGGTGCAGCGTCTCGGGACTCCACAGGACCTTCCATGTCCTGTCCCGCACGGCCAGCCGCAGCGTGCCCGCGAACGGCCACGCCCCGAACTCCCGCAGCGTGCGCGTCCCGGTGAACGGCACCTCGGCCGTCCCCTCCCCCGTGCTCCTCAGCGCCCCCGGCCGCAGCTCGATCTTCTGGACGTGCAGCTCCTCGCTGAAGGTCAGGTGGCGGGAGACGAAGTCGGAGGGCGCCTGGTAGACCAGGCGGGCCATGGCCCGCACGTCCCCCTCCCGCCAGGCCTCGAAGTAGGAGTCGGCCGCCTGCCCGGCCGTGCCCCGCACCCGGGCGGCCGAGGCGACCGCGAAGCCGTACGCGCCCAATATCGCCAGAACCGCGACGGTAAGCACGATCAGCCTTCTTCGTCGCATACGGTGTTCTCCCAGGGAGGCAGCAACGTGGCACGAGCACAGCGCGAACCGATGCCCGGCCTGTATCCGGTCACCTTCGGCGAGATCGAACTGCTCCGGGATCTGGACAGGCCGGACGGCTGGGTACTGTCCAAGGATGGCGTACCGCAGTCTTATGTGGACCTACAAGACCCCACATATCTGGAATTCGAGTACGTACAGCTCATGGCGGATGTCATCGACGTGCTCCCGGAGGGGCCGCTGAGCTGCGTCCACGTGGGCGGCGGCGCCTGCACGATCCCCCGCTACGTGGCCACCACCCGCCCCGGCTCCCGCCACATCGTCGTCGAGCCCGACGGACTGCTCGTCAACCTCATCCGCGAGCAGCTCGACCTGCGCTCGGTGCCGCGCCTGAAGGTGCTCGTCATGGACGGCCGCGAAGGAGCCGCCCGGGTCTGGGACACCTCGGCCGACCTGGTCGTGCTGGACGCGTTCGCCGGGGCGACCATGCCGGTCGAGCTGGCGACGGCCGAGTACATGGACGACCTCGCCCGGGTGCTGCGGCCGGCGGGCACGCTGCTCGTCAACCTCGCCGACGGCAAGGGCCTGGCCTTCGCCCGGCGGCTGGCGGCCACGGTGCAGGGCACGTTCGGCCACGTGGCCCTGCTGTCGGAGCCGGGCGTGCTGCGCGGGCGGCGCTTCGGCAACCTCATCCTGGCCGCCTCACGGACGGCCCTGCCGCTCGATCTTCTCACCCGCCGCGCCGCCGGCGGCCTCACGCAGGCGCGATGCCTGCACGGGGACGCGCTGACCCGGTTCGTCGCCGGGGCGGCGCCCATCAGGGACGGCGACCCGGTCCTCGCCCCGGTCCCGCCTCCGGCCGTCTTCGGCTGACCAACCGCACCGCCGATCCACGGCTCGTCACGCTCGCGGAATAGTTGAAACTTGTACTGAGTTGAGGGGGGCACAACGCCACGCGAAGGAGCGCGAGATGCCAGCCGTAACCGTCGAGAACCCGCTCGCCCTGCCGCGCCTGCCCCGGCCGGACGGCGCCAGGCCCGCGCGCAAGGTGCTCGCCGTCGAGACCGCGCCCAGCGGGTTCGAGGGCGAGGGCTTCCCCGTCCGCAAGGCGCTCGCCACCATCAAGCCGGAGTACCTCGACCCGTTCGTGATGATGGACCAGATGGGCGAGATCGACTACGCGGCCGGAGAGCCCAAGGGCACCCCGTGGCACCCGCACCGGGGCTTCGAGACCGTCACCTACATGATCGACGGTGTGATCGACCACCTCGACTCCAACGGCGGTGGCGGCACGATCACCAACGGCGACACGCAGTGGATGACGGCCGGAGCCGGCATTCTGCACCAGGAGGCGCCGCCGGAGTGGCTGGTCCAGCAGGGCGGGCTGTTCCACGGCATCCAGCTCTGGGTCAACCTGCCGGGCGCCAAGAAGATGATCGCGCCGAAGTACCAGGACATCGGGGCGTCCAGCGTCGCGCTGCTGAGCAGCGACGACGGCGGCGCGCTGGTGCGGCTGATCGCCGGTGACCTGGCGGGCAACGCCGGCCCCGGCAGCACCCAGACGCCCATCACGATGCTGCACGCCACGATCAGCCCCGGGGCCCGGCTCACGCTGCCGTGGCGCAAGGACTTCAACGCCCTCGTGTACGCCCTGTCGGGCCGCGGCACCGTCGGTGCGGAGCGGCGGCCGCTCGCGAGCGGCCAGCTCGCGGTGTTCGACGGGTTCGGCGACCGGCCCGGGCGCACCACGGCCGGCGAGTCGATCACGATCACGGCCAAGGACGCGCTGGACGTCATCGTCCTGGGCGGGGAGCCGATCGGGGAGCCCGTGGCCCACTACGGGCCGTTCGTCATGAACACGCACGCCGAGCTGGTGCAGGCCTTCGAGGACTTCCAGGCCGGCCGCCTCGGCACCGTCCCGGCCGGACACGCCTGACCGCCGGCCGCCGATCAGCGACCACCGGCCGCCGCCCGAGGATCGGGTGGCGGCCGGTGCGGTGCAGCGCGGAGTGGCGCGGCGGCTCAGCCCAGGGTGAGGCAGGCGACGCGCGCGCCCGCCTCGCCGGCCTGGGGCCCGCTGGCGGTCGTCTGCTTGGCGTGGATCACCAGCGAGTGCGGCCGGCGGCCCGGGGAGAACGTCCACGCGTTGCGCGCGGTGGCGCGACCGGCGCCCGTGGAGTCGGTGGTGAAGTCGAGCCAGACCTCGTTGGCGGCGCTGGCCTCGCCCTTCTCGTGCTGGTAGTGCGGGCCCGAGTCGTCGGGCTTGGCGCCGCACGGCTTGGTGTGGAGATGGGCGCCGTAGGCGCGGTCGGGCAGCAGGCCCTCGACGACGAGCGAGGACAGCGTCTGGCCGCTGGACGACTCGACGGTGACGCTGGCCCGCGCCCCCTGGGGGGCCAGCTTGCGGTCGTAGACGATGGCGCGCTTGCCGTCCTGCGTGAAGTCGCCGCTGGAGGACAGCGAGCCCGACTTGTCGGACGCGCCGCGGTGGCCGCCCTCGGGGCTGGGCGCCGGCGACGGCGTGTGCGCCGCCGCCTCCTGGGCCGGAGTGTCCTGGGTCTGGGCGGTGCCGGCCTGACCGGCCGTGGTGGGTGCACAGCCTGCCGCCAGAACGGCGAGCAGCACTATGGGAACGGGCATGCGCATGGAAAACCCCCGGGGTGGTGACAAAGGATCGCGTCACGAGCGGGTACGGCCGGCTCGTGGAGGGCCACCACTCTAGCGGGTGACCGAGTGGCTACGCACAGTGTTCGCCGATGATCCCGTCGATGAGGGCGGCCGGCGCGAAGTCCGTCTCGGTCAGGGCGTTTTTGTCATGCGTGGTGAGGGCCGGATGGTGTTCGGTCACTTGAGGGCGCCGGCGCCGAGGCCCGACTGGATCTGACGCTGGAAGATGACGTAGACCACGAGCACCGGCAGGATCGCCATGCTGACCGCGGCGAACAGGCCGGGCCAGTCGGCCTCGTAGCCGGCCAGCGTGGAGATGTCGGCGATGCCCTGGGTGATCACCCAGTCGTCCCGGTCGCGGGCGAGCAGGACGAGGGGCAGCAGGTACTGGTTCCACTGGCCGAGCACGTTGAAGATCGTGATGCTGACCAGGCCGGGCCGCGCCATGGGCACCATGATCTGGAAGAACGTGCGGGTGTGCGAGGCGCCGTCGATGCGGGCGGCCTCGGCGACGGTCTCGGGCAGCGTGCGGAAGAACGCCGTCAGGAAGAAGATCGTGAACGGCAGCGAGTACGCGATGTAGACCAGGATGATCCCGGTGTGCGTGTACAGCAGCCCGACCCGCTTGACCACGAAGAACAGCGGCCCCAGCGCCAGGAACACCGGGAAGGCCATGCCGGCCGTGAAGTAGTAGTAGATCATCCGACTGCCCGGGAACCGGTGGCGCGCGAGCACGTACGCCGCCATCGACCCGAAGAGCATCGTCCCGAGCGTGCTGAAGAACAGGACGATGACGGTGTTCACCAGGTACTGCCCGATGTGCGCCTTGCTCCAGGCCCGTCCCCATGCGCCGAGCCGCAGCTCGCCGGGGAGCTGGAGCGCGTCGCCGAAGATCTCGGTGTTGCTCTTGAACGACGCCAGGAACGTCCACAGCAGCGGCGCGATGATCAGCACGGCCCAGATGACGAGCGCGAGGTGGGACAGCCCGCCGAGCACGCCCGGCCGCGGGCTGCCGGAGCGAGGGGGTTGCGGTGCCATGGTCAGGGGTCGATCCTCTCCCGGCGGGTGGTGCGCAGCGTCAGCACCGCGAACGTGACGGTCAGGAAGAACAGCGCCACCCCCATGGCGGAGGCGTAGCCCACCTTGGAGTAGGAGAAGGCGGTCTTCCAGATCTCGATGGGCAGCACGGTCGTGGCGCCGTCGGGCTCGCCCTTGTCCCCCGCCAGCACCTGGATGAGCGCGAACCCGTCGAAGGCCGCGATGCCCAGGTACACCCAGCCCACCTGCACGGTGTCGCGCAGCAGCGGCAGGGTGATCGAGAAGAACAGCCGGACCCGCCCGGCCCCGTCGAGGGCCGCCGCCTCGAAGTAGTCCTTCGGGATGGCGGCCATTCCGGCCGAGAACAGCACCACGTAGAAGCCGACCGCCTGCCAGACCATCACCGCCATGATCGACCAGAGCGCGAGGCGCGGCTCGATCAGCCAGCCGACCGGCTCCATCCCGAGCTTGACCAGCGCGCCGTTGATCACCCCGCTCTCGTCCGGCCGGTAGACGGCCTTGAACAGCACCCCGACCACGGCGACGGCGAGCACCTGCGGGACGAAGAACACGACCCGGTAGAACCCCGAGCCGGGCACGCCCGTCATGCCCGGCCCGCGCGACCCGCCGCCCAGGTTGAGCAGGAACGCGAAGAACAGCGCGATCACGATGGTCGCGATCGGCAGCGCCAGCAGCAGGATGCCGTGGTTGCGCAGGGCCCGCCAGAACACCTCGTCCCCGAGCAGGCGGCCGAAGTTGTCCAGTCCGACGTAGTTCAGGCGCGAGGAGATGCCGTTCCAGTCGGTCAGCGAGATCTGGAACGCCTGCACGTACGGGCTGATGACGAAGACCGTGTACAGGACGATCGGGACGGCGAGGAACCCGGCGACGAAGCCGTACGCGCGCCACCGCTCCATCGGCTACTGGCCCCGCATCTGCTTGGGGACGGAGCCGTCCTTGCGTACCTTGTCCGCCTTGTCCTGCATCCTGGCGCAGAACTCCTCGGGGGTGATCCGGCCGGCCATGACCACGTTGATCTGCTCGGCGCCGTAGTCGAACAGCTCCTTGTACCAGCCCTCGAAGCGCGCGTCGGTGATGATGTTCTGGCCGGCGGCGTCCTGGGCCTTGGCGGCGCTGCGCAGGCCGGGGGTGAGGTCGAGTCCCTCGGCGGCGCCGTTCACCACCGTGAGGTTCTGGGTCTTCTCGGTGAAGCCCCGGGCGCCGTCCTTGGAGAGCATGACCCGCAGGTACTCCAGGCCGCCCTGCGGGTTCTTGCCGTGGGCCGCGACGAAGAAGTTCTCGCCGACGCCGACCTGGATCGCGCCGTACGGCATCTTGTCGGCCGCCGTCACGTCCGGGATGGGGGCGATGGCGTACTCGAAGCCGTCGGGCTTGTCCTTGGCCATCTCGTTCTCGATCCAGGAGCCGACCGGGTAGAAGAGCAGCTTGTCCTGCAGGTGCTTGACCTGGGTCTGGGTGTGGTCGAGGCCGAAGTACGCCTTGTCGCCGTACTTCGCCTGGATGTCCGCCCAGGCGGCGACGGCCTGCTCGACCGGGTCGGCCTTCCAGGCGTTGTCGATCAGGTTGTCGATGTCGATGAGCACCTGGTTGCCGCCGATCTTGGCGGCCGTGTAGAGGACGTTCCAGAGCTGGTAGTACGGCCCCTTCTGCCCCGGATAGGCGAACAGCAGGATGCCCTCGGCCTTGGCCGCCTCGCCCAGGGCCGTGAACTCGGCCCACGTCCTGGGCGGCGTCCACCCCTTGGAGGCGAACAGCTTGGCGTTGTACCACAGGGCGCGGTGGGAGACCGTGTAGTTGAGGACGAGGTCCTTGCCGTCGATCTTGGCGTTGTCGATGACGGCCGGGGTGACGACGTCGCGGATCTTCTTGGCGGGGTCGTCGATCGAGGGGGCGTCGAACAGGGCCGTCAGGTCGGCCAGGTGCCCCTGCTTGGCCAGTGCCACCAGGTCGAGGGCCTCGGGGCCGGAGTTGTTGACCACGTCGGGCACGTCGCCGCTGACGAACAGCGGGCGGAGCTGGGTGCCGATCTGCTGGGTGGCGTTGTGCTCGACCGCCGCGCCGGGGAACTCCTTCTTGTACAGCGCCTCGTGGACGTCCTTGGCGTACGCGTCGCCGTAGCCGCCGCTGAAGATGGTGACCTTCAGCGGCTTCTTGGCGTCCACCCCGAACGGGTTCGCGGCGCTCGTGGAGCCGGTGGCGGAGCTGACGGGCGCGGCCGGCTCCTCGGCGCCGCCGGTGGCGCAGCCGCCCAGCAGGCCCGCTCCGGGCCCCACGATCAGCGCCGTCATGCCGATGCGCCGGATGAGCTGCCGTCGGGTGATCTCTCCGGGGTGGGTCATGGGGGCTCCTGGAGGGCAATTAGGAAAGTTTCCTAAACGTTTGCCCGAACGTACGGACGGCCCCCGAGCTGCGTCAAGGGGACGCCATCGAGACGTGACCCTGCCGTGACCCCGTGGCGCCCGGATGATCCCAGGACAGCATCGTCCACCACCGGCGAGAAGGGCAAGAGCCGCGAACCGCCCGAGACCGGTCAGCCCAGGTGGGCGCGGGTCTCGGCGAAGGCCAGGTCCGTCCCTTCGAGGGCGCGGGCCACGTCCTCCTCGGTGTGGGCGGCCGACATGAACCAGTTGTGCCACGGATGGAGGTAGACCCCGTGCCGCAGGCAGGCGTCGCTCCAGTACAGGGCCGTGGACAGGTCGGCGTCGCCGTCGAAGCTGAGCCACGGGATCGTCACCGGGCCCGTCTGGTTCACCGTGAAGCCGTGCACCTTGGCCTGCGCGTACAGCCCCTCGCGCAGCCGCGTGCCGGCGCGCTCCATCGCGGCGATGCCGTCCTCGTCGCGCAGCGTCTCGATCGTCGCCTTGGCCGCGGCCATCGCCACCGCCGAGAACCAGAACGAGCCCGTCGAGTACAGGGTCTGGGCCGCGCCGCGCAGCGCGTCGGTGCCCGTCACGGCGGCGATCGGGTAGCCGTTGGCCATGGCCTTGGACCAGGCCGTCAGGTCGGGGCGCACCCCGTACGGCTCCCACGACCCGCGCAGGTCGACCCGGAACCCGGCCCGCACGTCGTCGATCACCAGCGCGGCCCCGAGCCGGTCGGCCAGCGCCCGCGCGCCCCTGGCGAAGGCGGGCTCCACCAGCTCCTGGTCCTCGAACGAGTCATGCTTGAACGGCGTCACGATGATCGCCGCCACGTCGCCCTCGACGGTCGCCGCCGCGGCCTCCAGCGACTCCACCGAGTTGTAGGCGAACTCCACCAGGTCGGCGCGCTCGTTCGGGGTGGTGCCGGCGGTCGACGGCGTGCACCACGGGTCGGCGCCGTGGTAGGCGCCGTGGGCCATGAGCACCTTCGTGCGGCCGGTCGCCGCGCGGGCCACCATGAGCGCCTGCGTGGTGGCGTCGGTGCCGTTCTTGGAGAACATCGCCCAGTCCGCGCTGGGGACCAGGTCCACCAGCAGCTCGGCCAGCTCCACCATGACGGGGCCCGGCCCGTTCAGGCAGTCGCCCTGGGCGAGCTGCCGGGCCGCGGCCTCCTCCACGCGCGGGTGCCGGTGGCCCAGCACGACGGGGCCCCAGCTGCACATGAAGTCGATGTACTCGCGGCCGTCCACGTCCCACTGCCGGCAGCCTTCGCCGCGCTCGAAGAACTGCGGGTAGCCGGGGGCGAAGATGGCGGCGTTGAGGTGGCCGTACATGCCGCCGGGGACGACTTTCAGCGCCCGCGCGCGCAGCTCGGCGTCTTTCATCGGTCAGGCCTTCTCTCGGATCGTCGGGACGCGTCAGGACGCGCTTCGGGGCACGCCTCGGGGCATGCCTCAGGACAGCAGGGCGAGCGTGGAGTCGAGGTCGGTGATGCCGGCGTCGGAGCCGAGCCCGGTGGCGACGCGGGCGGCGGCGGCCGTCCCCCAGCGGGCGGCGCCCAGCACGTCCTGGCCGTGCAGCAGGCCGGTGACGAAGCCGGCGCAGTACGCGTCACCGCAGCCCGTCGTGTCGGAGACCTCGACCTTCAGGGCCGGCACGTGCTCGACACCGTCGGCGGTGGCGACGAGGCTGCCGTCGCCGCCGAGCGTGACGATCACCCCGCGCGGTCCGTCGGCCAGCAGCTCCAGCGCCGCCTCGGCCACGTCCCCGCCGTCGCCTTCGACGCCGTCGCCGTGCTCCAGCCCGGCCATGAGCAGCGCCTGCGACTCGTTGGGCAGCACGTAGTCCACGTGGGGCAGGAACACCCTGGCCATGCCCAGCAGGTCGGGCAGCTCCGACAGCAGATCCATCGTCACGACGGTCCCGCCCGCGCGGAGCGAGTCGAGCAGCTCGAAGAACCGCGGATCGCCCAGCCCGAACGTCACGTCCATCCCGCCCAGGTGGACGGCCCGCGCCCCGCGCAGCGCCTCCACGTCGAGGTCGGCGAGCGTCACGCCGAGGTTGGCGCCGGGCACGTGGAAGCTGGGCCGGCCGCCGTCCGGCCTGATCGGCAGGATCGACGCGGCCGTCTGCTCCCCCGGCCTGCGCACCAGGCGCGAGGCGTCCACGCCGCGCTTGGCGAGCACCGCCAGCAGGAAGTCACCGAGCTCGTCGTCGCCGACGGCGCCCATGGTGACGACCTGGTTGCCCAGCTTGACCAGGTCAACGGCGGTGCCGGCGGCGGCGCCCGCGGCGGTCAGGCGGATCTGGTCCACCAGCACGGTGTCCTGGCCCTCGGGGATGCGCTCGACGGGCCTGGCGAGGATGTCGACGATGTGGACGCCGACGGTGACGACGGTCATGGTCTAAATAGACAGACGTCCGAATAAAAAGTCAATATGCTGGGAGCGGTACGACGCACGAGGGGGGACGACGCCTTGCCGAAGATCGTTGACCACGACGAGCGCCGGCGCGAGCTGCTGTCGGCGGCCCGCCGGGTGATCGTCCGGGACGGCATCGACGCCGCCACCACGCGTGCCATCGCCAAGGAGGCGGGCTACTCCAACGGCGTGCTCGCCCACTACTTCACCGACAAGGACGAGATCCTGCTGTCGGCGCTGCGCCAGTCCCACCAGCGCATCCGCGACCGCATCACCGGCAGGGTGGACGGCGTCACGGGGCTCGCGGCGCTGCGCGAGGTGCTGCTGGACAACCTGCCGCTGGACGCCGAGCGCACCCAGGAGACGCGTCTGGAGGTCAGCTTCTGGAGCCGCAGCCTGGCCGCCGAGCGGCTGGCGGAGGTCCAGCGCGCCGAGGGCGGCGAGCTGCGCGCGGCGGTGCGGACCCTGCTCGCGCAGGCGCGGGAGGCGGGCGAGCTGACCACCGAGGACAACCTGGACGACGTCACGGAGCACCTGCTCGCCCTGGTGGACGGCCTGAGCCTGCACCTGCTCCTCTACCCCGCCCGCCTGACGCGGGTGGACCTCGAACGCCTCATGCTCACCCACCTCGACCGCCTCTGACCTCTTCCTCGCGGCCTCCGTTCAGCGTTGATGTATTTCGGACGACCGACTACATTGCCGCTCATGAGCCCCCGTGAGCAGCTGTGCGCGTACGGCAGGCGCGCCGTCGAGCTGGGACTGGTGATCGGCACCTCGGGCAACCTGAGCGTCCGCCAGGGAGATCTGGTCGCCGTCACCCCGTCGGGCGTGGCGCTGGACCGGCTCACTCCCGAGATGTGCCCGGTCGTGGACGTCGAGGGACACCTGGTGGAGGGCGACCTCCAGCCGTCGTCGGAGACCCCGATGCACCTGGCCGTCTACGCGAGCACGCAGGCCCAGGCGGTGGTCCACACGCATTCGGTGTTCGGCACGGTGGTGGCGACCACGATGACGGAGCTGCCGCCGATCCACTACAACGCGCTGCTGCTCGGCGGCACGGTCCGCGTCGCCCCCTACGCCACGTACGGCACGACCGAGCTGGCCGGGCACGTGCGTGAGGCGCTCGACGGCCGGCAGGCGGCGCTGATGGCCAACCACGGCGGGGTGACCATCGGCGCCACCCTGGAGCAGGCGTTCGAGGCGACCCGGCTGCTGGAGTGGCTGTGCGAGGTGTACGTGCGGGCGCTCGGGGTGGGACGGCCGGCCGTCCTCACGTCCGAGCAGCTGGACGCGGTGGTGGAGCGGGCGTTCGACCCGCCCGTGTTCCCGCGCCGGCCCGCCTGAGGCCGGCGCCGGAACAGGGCATGGGGCTCAGCTGCGCGGGGCTCCGGTGACGGCCTTCTCCGCCAGGCCGAGCGGCAGGCCGCCCGAGCCGGCGATCAGGTCGTGGAACGCCTTCGGGGAGCCCTCGTACGACTGCCTGATGCGGTCGATCTCGATGGCGCCCGTCAGGTACGACGGCGCCTGCGTGGGCCAGGCGCAGTAGCGGCTGACCTCGCCCTGGGCCGTCCCCGGCGTGAGCGACGCCTTCGTGGACATGAACTCCTCGGCCTGCTCGATCGTCATGTCGTCGCAGTGCAGCGCGGTGTCCACGACCATCCGGGCGGCCCGGAAGATGCGGCAGTCCAGGTGGGCCAGCTCGGTGGCGGGGGTGTCGAAGTAGCCCTCCTCGTGCAGGACCTTCTCCACGTACAGGGCCCAGCCCTCGGTGAAGTACGGCGTGCGGAACACCTTGCGCGCCGTCCGCGGGTTGCCGGCCATGTGCGACAGGTGCCAGTGGTGGCCCGGGTACGCCTCGTGGACGGCGATCGAGGGCATCTGGGCCCGCGAGTTCGTGCGCAGCCGCTGCCGCACCTGCTCCTCGGTGAAGCCGTCCGGGGTGTACGGCACGAAGAACACGCCGGTGCGCGAGCTGGTCAGCGGCGGCGGGGCCAGGTAGTGGGCCACGGCCAGGATGGGCCGGGTGTACTCGGCCGACGGCAGGACCAGGCACTCCTCCCCCTCGGGGAAGGTGACCAGGTCCCGCTCGCGGACGAACTCCCGCGCGCGCAGCGTCTCGGCCTCGTACTCGGCGCGCATGTCCGCCAGCGTCGGCGGGTGGTCGTCCATGAGCGACTCCATGGCGGCCCGCCAGTCGGTGGTGCCGTTGACGCCGCGCGCCACCTCGCGCATGCGCTCGTCGAGCGCCGCCCAGGCGGCCTTGCCCTTCTCGTGCAGCTCCGGCGCGCCGTACCCGAGCATCTCGCGCTCGCGCAGCAGCGTGGAGTACAGGCGCTCGCCCATCCGCCACGTGCCGCCGCACTCGAAGCCCTCCAGGAACGTGACCAGCTCGTCGAAGGCGCGGCCGGCGGGCTTGGCGGCCTCGGCGAGCTGGGCCCGCGCGTCCGCGTCGGCGACCATGGCGGGCACGGTCTCGGTGAGGAACCTGCGGCCGGTCCGGGCCTGTCCGAGCGCCCGCTGCACCAGGAGGGGGGCGGCGAGGTCCGGGTCGAGGTTGGCGCGGCAGGCGGCCAGCACGCCGGGCACCTCGGCCAGCCGCGAGACGGCGGCGGCGACCAGCTCCGGCTCGGGCTTGAGACGCTGCTGGAACGGGGTGTAGAGGGCGTTGAAGATCGGAGCGAGGTACGCGGCCGGGTCGCGGCGCCACTCCGGCCAGGCGGCGAGCGCCACCGAGCCTCTCAGCTGGGAGACGACGAGATCTCTGTCGAGCTCGTCGTCCAGGGTCGGGGTCTCCGTCGCGGACAGCCGTGCCAGCCAGGCTTCTTCCTCGCGGGCGCGGGCGGTCCAGGCCTCGGCGGAGAAGTCGCCGAGTGTGTGGTCGTAGCCGTCGGCCCCCAGGTTGCTGGCGATGACCGGACGACCGGAAAAGTACCACTTGAGAAACTCGTCCACTGCCGCACAATATCCTGTAGAAATGCCCCTGCAGATCACCGGCGCGCTTGATGATCCTGACCTCATCGGCCTTCCCTGGGACCGCCCTCTGGCGGAGTGGCCCCAGCACCACCTCGTCGACCTCCCCCGGGGCATCTCCCGGCACGTCGTCCGCTTCGCCCGGCTCTCCGGCAAGGTGTACGCGATCAAGGAGATCAGCGAGCGGTACGCCCGTCGCGAGTACCAGCTCCTCTGGGACCTGGCCCGGCTGGACGCCCCCTCGGTGGAGCCGGTCGCCTACGTCACCGGCCGGGACGAGGGCCTGGACGCGGCGCTGATCACCCGGCACCTCCAGTTCTCGCTGCCCTACCGGGCCGTCATGTCCGGCACGCTGCGGCCCGACACGCTGACCCGGCTGCTCGACGCGCTGGCCGTGCTGCTCGTACGACTGCACCTCAACGGGTTCTACTGGGGCGACTGCTCGCTGTCCAACACGCTGTTCCGCCGGGACGCCGGAGCGTTCGCCGCGTACCTGGTGGACGCCGAGACCGGCGAGATGCACCCGATGCTCAGCCAGGGGCAGCGGCTGGCCGACATCGACGTCGCCCACACCAACATCTTCGGCGAGATGCTCGACCTGGAGGCCGGCGGCCTGCTGCACCCGTCGGTGGACCCGATGGAGACGGCCGAGGACATCGTCACGCGCTACCACCGGCTGTGGGAGGAGATCACCCAGGACGAGATCATCGAGGAGGTCGACTGGCACCGGGTGGAGCAGCGGATCCGGCGGCTGAACCTGCTCGGCTTCGACGTGGCCGAGATGATGGTGCGGCGCAAGGTCGGCACCGGCCGGCTCATCGTGCGGCCCAAGGTGGTCGACGCGGGCCACCACCAGCGGCGCCTGCTCCGCCTGACCGGCCTCGACGTGGAGGAGAACCAGGCGCGGCGGCTGCTCAACGACCTCGACGGCTTCCGCGTGGCCAAGGGCCTGCGGCACGAGGACGAGGCCATCGTGGCGCACCGGTGGCTGGCCGAGGTGTTCCAGCCGACGATCGACTCGCTGCCGGCCGGCCTGCGGGCCAAGCTCGACCCGGCGCAGCTCTTCCACGAGGTCCTCGACCACCGGTGGTACCTGTCGGAGGAGGCGGGCGCGGACGTGGGGCTGGCGACCGCCGTGAAGTCGTACATCGAGAACGTCCTCGTCCACAAGCCGGACGAGGCGGCCATCCTCCCGGACGAGCCCGCCTGAGGCCCCCGGCCTCGGCCCTGACCTGCGAAAAGGCGAAGAATATTCGTCTAAGTCATCCCCAATACGGATAACTCGGAGAAAGCTGCGCCGCGGTGGGGTTTTTCTCCTTCCGCGCCGTATAGCTTTCGTACCGCTGCCGACCGGCTCCGCTGCGTGACACCGGCGCGCTCCTACGCTGTCCCAGTCTTCAAGGAGTCTTCGGGACGGCGAGGGGAGGATCCGTGCTCGGGCTGGACGACTGCCTGACCGAGGTCATGGCCATACCGGGCGCGCTGGACGCCATGCTGCTCGACCAGACCAGCGGCATGGCGGTGGCGGCCAGCGGCGCGCCCCAGGGCGTCGACACCGAGCACTCCGCCGCCGCCCTGACCGAGACGCTCCGCGCCACCATGGACGGCCTGGCACGCTCCTGCCCCGGCGACACGGTCCGCATCGACGACATGCTCGTCACCACCGACCGCGGGCACCACCTGCTCAGGCTGATGGAGACCGTGTTCGAGGGGCCGCTGGTCATCTACGTCCGCCTCGACCTGGAGCGCTCGAACCTCGCGCTCGCGCGCCACCGCCTGCGGGACATCTCCGGCCGGCTGCTGGCGTGACCCATGGGGACCCTCGACACGCTGCTGGCGAGCCTCGCCAACGACCGTCCCACCGGCGCGCTGCGCGTCGGCCGGACCGGCACCGTCTTCCTCGACGAGGGACGGATCACGTACATGGAGTGCGCCCAGACGCCCGGCGTCGAGCGGCTGCTGGCCGCGCGCGGCCGGATCCCCGAGGCCGAGCTGCGCCGCCTCCAGGCGGACGGCGGCTGCGAGCGGCTGCTCGCCGAGGGCCCGGTCACGCTCGGGGAGCTCCAGTACTGCGTGCTGGGCGCCGTCCTGGACGCCGCGTTCTTCCTGCTGCCGGCCACGGGGACGCGGCCGAAGTTCCGGCCCGGCGAGCGGCACTGGCTGGGCGGCCGGTGGTACTTCGAGGTGTCCGGGCTCGTGCGGGAGTGCGCCCGCCGCCGGGCGCACCTGGCCCGGATCTGGCCGTCCGCCGACGTGGACACCGCTCCGGTGCGGCCCGCGCCCCGGCTTCCTGGGCAGGGGGTGACGCTCAGCGCCGTCCAGTGGGAGGTCGTCACCCGCGCCGACGACGCGGCCGCGCCGCTGGACCTGGCCCGGCGGCTGGGCCGCTCCGGGTACTCGGTGCTGCTGGCCGTACGACGGCTGGCGGCGGCCGGGCTGCTCGCGCCCCCCGGCCCCACCCCGCCCGCGGAGCCGGCGCCCGTACGGCCCACATCTCCGCAGGCGCCCCCGCACCCGCGGTCGCCGTCGGAGCCCGGGCATCCGGAGCCCGCGACGGGCGGGGAGCAGGACGCCCCGTTGCCCAGGCGGCCACGCGGCGGCCGGCGCTCCCGCCCCTCCCCCCAGACCCCGGATCCGGCGGATGCGCCGCCTCAGCCGCCGGATCCGGCCGGCCCTCCCACCGCCCCGTTCCCCGGCGTCTCCAGCGGGCCGCCCGGCATGCCGCTCGCGGCGCCGGCCGGTCCGCCGCCTCTCCTCCCCGACGCGGCCGGCGCGCAGCCGCACGCGGCCCGCCCCCTCGGCCCCGCCGTGACGGCGGACCCGGGGGATCTGGCCCTGCTCATGCGGCTGAAGAAGGCGCTGGAGGAGCTGGCATGAGGTTCCCCCCACTCACCGTCGTGAGACTGCCCTCGTTCAGAAGGAGGCCACCGGTGGAGCTGCACGACGAGGTGCTCAAGGAGATGGTGCTCCTGCGGGAGCGCACCCCGGACGTCAGCGGCAGCGTCGCCTGCACGGTCGACGGACTGGCCGTCGCCTGCGACCCCGCCGTGGACAACGGCGAGCGGACGGCCGCGCTCACCGCCGCCCTGCTCGCCATGAGCAGGCGCATGCTCGCGATCTCCGGGAGGGGCGACCTGGAGGAGACGCTCATCTCGGGCACGGCCGGGTTCGCCGCGTTCTACGCCGCGGGCCCCACCATCGTCCTCACAGTCCTGGCCCAGCCCGGCACGAACCTCGGGCTGCTCCGGCTGGAGGGCCGCAGGACCGCGGCCGCCCTGGCCGCCATCGCGGCACGGACGCGATGACCGTCCACCAGAGAAATCAGCAGAGAACGGAGAAATGACATGGCCAGCATGGACGTCTCTCTCAAGGAGATGATGACGATCGACGGCTCCATCGGGGCGGCGGTCGTCGACCACGGCAGCGGCATGACGCTGGGCTCGCTCGGCGGCTCCAAGGAGCTTGACCTCCAGGTCGCGGGGGCCGGCAACACCGAGGTGGTCAAGGCCAAGCTCCGCACGATGGACTCGCTCGGGCTCAAGGACGCGATCGAGGACATCCTGATCACGCTCGGCTCGCAGTACCACATCATCCGGCCCATCAGCGGGCGCGGCGGCAAGGGCCTGTTCCTCTACCTGGCCCTGGACCGGGCCCGGGCCAACCTGGCGATGGCCAGGCACCAGCTCCGCTCCATCGAGGAGAAGCTGGACGTCTAGCCGGGCGGCGCCGGCGGGGTCATCCGGCGGTCAGCTTGGCGATGGCGGCGACGAGGTCCGGCCAGAGCGGACGCGGCAGGTCGTGGCCCATGCCGGGGAAGGTCAGCAGCCTGGCCCCGGGGATGGCCTCGGCGGTGGCCCGGCCGGCCGCGAGGGGGACGAGCTGGTCGGCCTCGCCGTGGACCACGAGCGTCGGCACGTCGAGCCGGCGCAGCCGTTCGGTGCGGTCGCCGGAGGCCATGATGGCCGCGAGCTGGCGTGCGGTGCCGGGCGGGTCGAAGCAGCGGTCGAACGCGCGGGCGGCCACGTCCGCGATGCGCGCGCGGTCCGGCTCGAAGCCGGGTGAGCCGATCACCGCCCAGGCGTCCTGGGCCCGCGCGACCACCTCCTCGCGCCCGGCGGGCGGCGTGGCCAGCAGCACCGCGCTCGCCGCCGGCGTGGGAGGGGCGACCCGCGAGCCGGGCGTGGACATGATGGAGGTGAGCGTGAGCACCCGGCCGGGATGCCGGATGGCCAGCGTCTGGGCGATCATGCCGCCCATCGAGGCGCCCACCACGTGGGCGGCGCTCCAGCCGAGCGCGTCCATCAGCCCGGCGGCGTCGTCGGCCATGTCGTCCAGCAGGTACGGCGCCGGGCCCCCGAGCACGGGCTGGCCGAGGTCGTGCAGGTGCGTCGACAGGCCCGCGTCGCGGTTGTCGAAGCGGACGACGTGGTGCCCCTGCTCGGCGAGGAGGTGGCACAGGTCGTCGTCCCAGTGGATGAGCTGGGCGCCGAGGCCCATGACGAGGAGGAGAGGACGACCCCCGGCCGCGCCGAAGCTCTCGTAGGCGATCTCGATGCCGTTGGCCTTCGCTCGCATGGTCACGAGAAACAGAATGACATTCGGATCGCGGGCCGGTAAAGCCCCCACGCGGGGACCCGTGTGCGCGGAAATGCGCGCACCCCGCCCCGGAACCGCCGGGGCGGCGGCGGTTCCGGAACGGGGTGGCGAGGTGGGGGCCTGGATGGAGAGGCAGGCAGGCCCCCGGGGGAGGCCGGACCGGACGGGGTGGCGTCCGGACCCGGCCGATGGTCGGGTGCCGGCCCGTGTGCCGCCTGAGGGGGCGGCATGCGGGCCGGGCGGTCAGCGCTGGACGAGCTTGCGCAGGCGGTCGCGGCCGAGGTACAGGCCGCCGCCGACCGCGGCCACGCCCACCAGGGCGAGGCTGGCCGAGGTGCTCAGACCCTCGTCGCCGGAGGCGGCGTCGCGGGCCTCGGTGCGGGTGGTGGGCTCGGAGGCGTTCACCACGCCGGCGTCGTCCTTGTCACGGGAGGAGACGGAGGTGCCCTTGCCCGCGGATCCGGCGCCGGACTCCTCCGGAGTGGTGGACTTGTCCTCGGCCAGCACCGGCGGCTTGGCCGGGTTGTGGTCGACGCGACGCCAGGCGCCGGTGGAGAAGGCGACCGGGTAGTTCTTCTTGCCCGCGCCGTTGCCCCACTTGGTGATGACGTAGCTCACCTTGATGTGGCCCTGGCCGCCGACACCGTCCACACCGAGCGTGCTGGAGTTGAAGCGGCCGCCGGTGAGCTGGGCGAAGGTCTTGGCGTCGAGGTCGAGCATGACGCCGCTGCTGGAGGGCACGCCCGGGCCGCGGTCCCCGACGAAGAAGGGGGCCTTCTTGCCCTTGTACATGACGTAGCCCTCGGTCATGAGCGGCCAGCTGGGGCTGGCTGCCAGACCCTTCTGCATGGGCTTGCCGCTGGCCGGCAGGCCGGTGTCACCGGCGCGGCCGGAGGAGTCGTCCCAGAAGTAGGAGGCGGTGGTCGAGCCCTTGAGGAGAACCTGCCGGCCTTCGTCGGTGTCGGCGTGCGCGGCCGTGGTGCCGGCGCCGATGGTGAGCGCGCCGAGTACGGCCGCCGTGAAGAGGCTGAAGGAACGCATGCCAAGTCGTTCGGACATGTGTTGAAAAAGTCCTTTACGTGGGGGTACAGAGGGGCGCGCTCCGAAGAGATGGGGACGCGTAGCCGGGCAGAACGCCGAACGGGCGCTACGCGAGAGCGCGAGAGAAGGTCAGGGGGAACGGGTGCCGCTCAGGAGGCGGCTGGTGACACTGCCCCGTCCGGGGGTACGCGGTAGCGCATGAAGTCTTGTCCTCTCCATCTCGCCTACCGGGTTAGCTGACGGGTTCGGACGTGGAGATGCCCTACCGGCCAGGTGCGGCCGGATTCACCCCAGAAGTGGGTCCCCGGTTCCCGCGCTGTGCGGGATTCGGCGCCGGCCAGTCGCCGCTTCCTGACGAAGGGCTAGGTCACTGACCGGAATGTGTTTGACTCTAGCCAGCGAACCGGACAAAAGCAAAGGTAAGCCCATAAATCGGGCGAAGATCTACCTTTCAGGCAAAGAAAAAGAGGGGTACGGCATGCCGTACCCCTCCAGGAAACCAGGTCTCAGCCCGTGCTCCGGGCGCCTCAGCCTCCGCTCTTGCGCCGGAAGGAACGCTTGCTGGCGGCCGGTCCGTGAGCGCCGTGAATCTTGGAAGCGTCGCCGCCCCTGCCACCAGCGCCCGAGTCGGCCTGCCGGGCACGCTTGCGCTCCAGCGCCTCACGGAACTTGCGCTTCAACTCGTCCTCGGGAGTTGCTTCGCTGGCTTCCGGCTCCGGTGTTTCCGTCATGAGGACCTCCTGGTGTTGGGGACATTCAAAGCTTCGCACGCCCGAACCCGCCGCGCGAAACCGGCGGGCCTCCTCAGCCGCCTAGAGCGGCGAGCTCCTCGGAGGTCAGGACCAGGTCCGCCGCCGCCACCGAGTCGAGGATGCTCTCCGGCCGGCTCGCCCCCGGGATCGGGACCACGACCGGGCTGCGCGCCAGCTCCCAGGCCAGGCAGACCCGCTGCGGAGACACCCCGCGCTGCTCGGCCACCCTGGCGAACCCCTCGTGCGCGCCGCCGAGCCGCCCCGCCGCGCTGATCCCGCCCAGCGGCGACCACGGCAGGAACGCCACGCCCAGCTCCTCGCACAGGTCCACCTCGGGCTCGCTGGAGCGGAACGCGGGCGAGTACTGGTTCTGCACACTCGCCAGCCGGCCGCCGAGGATGTCGTAGGCGATCCTGATCTGGCGCGGGTTCGCGTTGGAGATGCCCGCCATCCGGATCTTGCCGGCGTCGAGCAGGTCGCGCAGCGCGCCGATCGTCTCCTCGTACGGCACGGCCGGGTCGGGCCGGTGGTGCTGGTAGAGGCCGATCGCCTCGACGCCCAGGGCCTTCAGGGACCGCTCACACGCCTCGACCAGGTACGACGGCCGTCCGTCCACGGCCCAGCCGCCGTCCGGGGGCCGCGTGTGACCGCCCTTGGTCGCCACCAGCACCGCGTCGCCGTCACCGCCCCAGCTCGCGAGCGCCTTGGCGACCAGCCGCTCGTTGTGACCCACCTCGTCGGACGAGGGCGTGTAGGCGTCGGCCGTGTCGATCAGCGTCACGCCGGCGTCGAGCGCCGCGTGGATCGTCCGGATCGACTGGGCCTCGTCGGGCATGTGCCCGGCCACCGACATGGGCATCGCGCCGAGACCGATGGAGCTGACGGCGGTTTGTCCGAGTGGTCGCGTGTTCATGCGGACCATCCTCCCCCTGGGGCGACCGAAAGAGGAAGGCGACCCCACCGGTTTCGCCAGCCGGGGGTGACGCTTGTGGTCAGGCGCCCGGGGTGCGGGTGCCACGCACAGGGCGGGCACGTGGAGCCGTCGGGTGTGAGGACGGGGGCGGGGCGGGCGGGCACGTGGACCCGTCGGATGTGCGGACGGAGGCGGGCGTGCCGGGGGGTCGCCGTACAGTGATGTGGGGGTCGTGCCGGCTGGAGGCCGGGCGATGATCGTCACGGCTCGGAAGAGGGCGGAACGTCGTGCGTGGCTGGTTGATCGGGCTGGCGGTCACCGTCGTGTGCGTGGCGGCCACGTGGGGTGTGCTCGTCCTGCTGGCGCGCCGCCTGCCGCCCGGGCTCGCGCGGGACCTCGCCGCGTTCATCCCCGACTGCCTGACCACCGTCCGCAGGCTCCGGAGCAACCCCGCGGTGCCGCGCCGGGCGAAGATCGCGATCGTGATCGCGGGTGTGTGGGTGGCCAGCCCGATCGACCTGATCCCGGAGTTCCTGCCGGTCATCGGCCCGCTGGACGACATCGTGGTGGTCGCCCTGGCCCTGCGGTACGCCGCCCGGCAGGTGCCCCGCGAGGTGCTGCTGGACGCCTGGCCGGGCGAGCCCCGGCTGCTCCTCCGCCTGCTCGGCGACCGCGGCTGACCACCACTCGCGCGCACCGGCGAGCGGCGGCGAGCTCAGTCGTCCAGCCTCATGCGGAGGAGGCAGAACTCGTTGCCCTCTGGGTCGGCCAGCACGTGCCACGACTCCTCGCCGGTCTGCCCCACGTCCGCCGGCCGGGCCCCCGCCGCGAGCAGCCTCTCCAGCTCGGCGGCCTGGTCGCGATCGGTCGGGTTCACGTCGATGTGCAGCGGGAGCTTCCCGGGCCTCGGATCGTCGGACGGATTGAACACGAGGGTCGGCTGCAGCCCCCCGAACCCGGTCTCCCCCGGCCCGATCTCCACGCTCCCCTCATCCCGGTCTATCACCACGAACCCAAGCACTTCACACCAGAACGCCGCCAGCCGCTCGGGGTCGCGACAATCCAGCACCAACTCACTGATCCGACAAGCCATGAACACTTCACTACCCCGCCCCACCGGAGATTCATGCCGCATGCCCCGATACCCGGAGGAGTCGCCGATCGCCTGAGGGCCCGCGGACTCCCCTGGCATTCTTGGCCGCGTCATGGCGGATCACAGCGCGGCGGCGCTCGCGGCGTACGAGCGGGCGGCGGCGGCACTGGCCGCGTACGGGCGGGCGGCGGCACTCGCGGCGGGCCATCACGCCGGCCTCGACCCGGCGGCCCGGCTCGCGCACGCCCACGCCTGGGTCGGCGGCGGCGCCCCCGCCTTCGCGGAGGACCTGGCCCGCCACCGGGCCCGCCTCCAGTCCTCGCTCGCGGACGCGCTGCACGCGCTCGCCCTCCTCGTCGTACGGCACGGCGGACAGGCACCGGCCGTTCCCGCGCTGACCACGTCCGTCGCGGCTCTGGCCCCCGCCCCGGGCCGCTTCCAGGGCATCGAGCAGAACGCCATGACCGCCCTGGTGGCGTCCCTGGGTCACGCCGCACAGACGCTGCCGGTCGCCGGGGCGCGCCTCGCCGCCGAGCTGTCCGCCCACGGCCTGCCCGCCGAGCCCGGCCACGAACTCCGCCGCATCGCCACCTGGGCCGCCGCCCACGGCGACGACCTGCGGCGCCGCCTCAACCTGATCCGCGAGACGGTGCCCGGCCCGTCGCTGCCGGCGGGGCTGGCGGCGTACGGGCTGTTCGGCGGCCACGCCCCCGACCCGGGCGGCGCGGAGCGCCTGCTGGCGCGCATCGCGGCGGGCGAGGAGCACGCGGTGACGCGGCTGCTGACCGTCCAGGAGAACGGGACCGACGCGGGCCTGGCGGCGCGGGTCGCCGCGTGGTGGCACACGCTGCCGCCCGAGGCGCGGGAACGCCTGGTGACGCTCCCGTGGTCCGGGCTGCTGAACGGCCTGCCGGCGACGGTCCGGGACCGGGCCAACCGCCGCGGGCTGGCCGAGGAGCGGACCCGGCTGGAGCGGGAGCTGGAGACGGCCACGGCCGACCTCGGCCGGCTCGCGGACCCGGGCCTGCTGGGCGGCTGGGAACGCATCGCCGCCCGGCTGCGGCGCATCGACCTCATCGAGTCGCAGCTCCGCCCGGTGGCGGGACATCCGGCGCCGCTGCTGCTGGCGTTCGACGTGACGGGTCAGGGGCGGCTCGTCGTCGCCTGGGGCGATCCGGACACGGCGGACATCACGGTCACGTCCGTGTCGGGGCTCACGTCGGGGCTGGACGCCGCACGGGGGGATCTGGAGCGGTCCCGGGCGTTGTGGCAGCAGGCGCGCGCGACCAGCGGAGAACGTTCGATAGCGTCGATCACCTGGCTCGGCTATGACGCCCCGCAGATCGACCCGGGCCTGTTCGACATCACCAGGTCCGTCGCCGCCGACAACGCGGCGGCCAAGGGCGGCAGGGCGCTCGCCGCGTTCGCCGACGGCCTGCACGCCGCTCACGCGCCCTCGGGGACGGCGCGCAACGTCGTCATCGGGCACAGCTACGGCTCGCTCACCACGGGCCACGCCGCCGCCCTCCGCCCGGGCAGGCTCGCGGACGACCTCATCCTCATCGGCAGCCCGGGGACCGGCGTCGACCACGCCTCACGGCTGGGCGTCGACCCGGCGCACGTGTGGGTGGGCGAGGCCGGCAACGACCCGGTGGCGGCACTGGGCAGGTTCGGCAGGGACCCGGGGGACGAGTCGTTCGGGGCCAGGCGTTTCCCGGTGGGACGAGAGGTGTTCACGGAGGCGCACAGCAGCTACTGGAAACCTCATTCGCCTTCGCTGCGCAACATGGGGCGACTTATCAACGGTCAATACGACATGCTCACCGCTCCAGTGCCGCTGAACTGCACCCCCCAACTCCTCATGCCAGAGCTAGGGCCCGAGTCGCCCAGTTCGAAGAGGTGAACGACGTGTTCCGACTTTTCGCCGCTCTTGTCCTCGTCATTTCGGGATGCTCCATGAACCAAGCCACAGCCACCTCCACCCAAGCACTCGCTCGTGTAGAGGAGCTCATTCACGACACTGCCAACGCCCTCACTCCCCGACCGCGACTGGAACCGATCCACTCCTTCGAGGCACCCAGCCCGTGCCTGGACGAGGACAAATCTCAAGACCGAGTCATCGTGAGCCGTGCCTACTGGCTTCGTGACGTCCCGAAGACCGACAACATGTCGATTTCACGGCAGGTTCACACCTACTGGGAGGCCCAGGGCCATCACATCATCGCGGGGGGAAACACCAATAACCCGGACCTGAGCGGCACATCCCACCCTGAGGGCTACACCCTTACCCTCACCTGGGCAGACGGGGATGATCTCTACCTTGGGGCGGCCTCCACCTGCGTCTGGCCGGATGGGCACGCGCCCGGGTGACCCAGTCTCCTCAACACGAAGACCCCAGGACGCCGGAGCGCCCTGGGGTCTTGTTGCGGTGCGCCGCCAGGGACTCGAACCCCGGACCCGCTGATTAAGAGTCAGCTGCTCTAACCAACTGAGCTAGCGGCGCGTTGCTGAGAGGAATATACCGGCACTCGGCATCCTGGTCGAATCGGTCGGAGTCCGGCATCAGGCGGGGCGGGACCGCCGGACCCGAGCAGACTAGAATAAGGTTCGGCTGTGACGACAGGAGCCTTCATGTTCGACTCCCCCGCCGAGGTCGGTGAGCGGCTCGCCGCCGCGGGATACCTCTCCGACGACGCCATCTCCACCTCCGTCTTCCTGGCCGCCGCGCTCGGCAGGCCGTTGCTGGTCGAGGGGCCCGCCGGGGTGGGCAAGACGCAGCTGGCCAAGGCCGTGGCACGGGCGAGCGGGTCCGAGCTGATACGGCTCCAGTGTTACGAGGGGCTGGACGAGGCGCGGGCCCTGTACGAGTGGAACTACAAGAAGCAGTTGCTTCGCATCCAGGCCACCAGTACCGACGAGGACATCTTCGGCGAGGAGTTCCTCCTCGAACGGCCGCTGCTGAAGGCCATCCGGGCCGGCGTGCCGACCGTGCTGCTGGTGGACGAGACCGACAAGGCGGATGTCGAGGTGGAGGGGCTGCTGCTGGAGCTGCTGTCGGACTTCCAGGTGACGATCCCCGAACTGGGCACCATCTCGGCGGTCCGCAGGCCGTTCGTGGTGCTGACCTCCAACGCCACCCGCGAGCTGTCCGAGGCGCTCAAGCGCCGCTGCCTGTACCTGTACATCGGCTACCCGACGCCCGAGCGGGAGCGGGACATCGTGCTCGCGCAGGTTCCGACGATCCGTGCGGACCTGGCGGAGCAGCTCGCCCGTACGGTGGCGACGCTGCGGGGGCTGGAGCTGAAGAAGGCGCCGTCCGTGGCGGAGACCGTCGACTGGGCCAACACGCTGCTGGCCCTGGGACGCGAGGAGCTGGACGAGGCGACCGTCGCCGGGACGCTGGGCGTGGTGCTCAAGCACGCCTCCGACCACCGGCGGGTGTTGAAGGAACTGGGCCTGTCCGGTGGGTGAGTCGCTGGTCGGCAGGCATGTCGGGTTCGTGCGGGCCCTGCGGGAGGCGGGACTGCCCGTGTCCGTGGCCGAGGGGCTGGACGCGGTACGGGCCCTGCGGGTGATCGACCTGGCCGAGCGCGAGTCGCTGCGCGCCGCCTACGCGGCGACGCTGGTCAAGCGGCCCGCGCATCGGCCGGGGTTCGACGTGCTGTTCGACCTGTGGTTCCCGCCCGTCATGTCGGGGGGAGCGGACGAACGTCTCCGGTGGGAGCTGGAGGAGGCGTCGGTCGCCGAGTTGCGGGAGCGGCTGGCCGGGCTGGTGACCGGGGGCGGCGACGCGGAGATGCGGGAGTTCGCCCGGGCCATGGTGGAGCGGTTCGGGCGGCAGCAGGCCGGGCCGGGTCGCCAGAACTGGTTCTCCTACAGTGTCATGCGGGCCCTGTCGCCCGAGACGCTGATGGCCGGGATCCTTCGTGAGGTCCTCGCGGGACGCGAGCGCGGCGGCCTGGCGGAGCGGACGGTCCGTCAGCAGGTGACGGCCGGGGTCCGGCGCTTCGAGGAGGCGGTGGCCGCCGACGTGCGCCGCCGCATCGCCGAGGACTCGGGCGTGGAGCGCATCGCCCGCTCGGCCGTGCGCCCGCCGCTCGACCAGGTCGACTTCCTGCGGGCGACCAGGGAGGACCTGGCCGGGCTGCGTCGCGAGGTGTATCCACTGGCCAGGCGCCTGGCGACCCGGCTGGCGATCCGCCGGCGGCGGGGCAGGCGGGGCCGGCTCGACTTCCGCCGGACCGTGCGCGCGTCCCTGCAGAGCGGCGGCGTGCCGCTGACGCCGTCGTTCCGGCCGCCCCGCCCGCACCGGCCCGAGCTGGTCGTGCTGTGCGACGCCAGCGACTCGGTCTCGTCGTTCGCGCATTTCACGCTGCTGCTCACGTACGCGCTGAGAGAGCAGTTCGCCAAGGTACGGGCGTTCGGGTTCGTGGACACGGTGGACGAGATCACCCGGTTCTTCCGGCCCGGGACGGACGTGGTCGACGCCATGACCAGGCTGGCGGACGAGGCCGACATGGTGCGGTTCGGCCGTACCAACTACGGTTACGCGCTGGAGCGCTTCGCCGAGCGCCACGGCGACGCCGTGGGGCCGAGGACGTCGCTGCTGATCCTCGGCGACGCCCGCTCCAACTACCAGCCGCCCGCCCTGGACACCCTCAGGGCCCTGGCCGGCCGGGCCCGCCACGCCTACTGGCTGAACCCCGAGCCGAAGGCGCAGTGGGACACCGGCGACTCCGTCGCGAGCGCGTACGCGGGGGTCGTGCCCATGTACGAGTGCCGCAACGTCTCCCAGCTCACAGCATTCATCGAGAGCCTCGACTGACCCTCCGGCCACGTTACCGTCCAGTAGGAACGAGGGAACGTGGGCTACAGTGGGCGGAAAGTCCGTAAAGGGCGATATGACATCGAGGAGGCAGGGCCCGCCTGGGGCTCGCGATTTTGACGGGTGCAACGAGCGAAGCGGAACACAGCCGGGCCGGAACCGTGTGGCAGGACGCGCCGTATCCGGTGCTGCTGATCGACGGTGACGGCGTCATAGGGCTCGTCAACGACGCGGCCCGGGCTCTGCTGCCCGCGGCCGCCCCGGGGGTGCCGCTGGCCGACGCCGTCCCCGCCTGGCTGTCCCGGGCCCACGACACCCTGACCGGCCGGTCCTCCCCCGTGCCACCGCCGCCCCTCTCCGAGCCGCGCGCCGCGTCCGAGGGCGCCGCACGCGGGCCGGTGGGTGATCGGATGTTCGATGCGCACCCGTCGCCCGGCGACGGCTCGTCCGTGGTCTGGTGGCTGGTGGACGCCACCGACCACCACCGGGTGTCCGAGGCGCTGCGGATCGAGCGCCGGCGAACCGCCTTCCTCGCCGAGGCGTCCAACGAGCTGCTCTCCTCCCTGAATCTCGGCCGCTGCATGGAGGTCACGGCCCGCCTGGCCGCCCGACACCTGGCCGACGCCGCCCTGGTCATCCTGCCGAAGTCCGGGCACAGGCATCCGGTGGCCTACTGCGGGCCGGACGGCCGCGTGGTCCGCGAGAGCCTGTCCGTGGACCTGATGCAGGTACCGGGGCTGACCGAGGCGCTGCGGGGGTTCCCGCCGACGCCGTCGCGCTGGATCGACCCCGCCTCGGCCCCCGGCTGGATGGCCCGCGGCGAGCTGGGCGAGCCGGGGTCCATGGTCGTCACGGCCCTGCCCGGCCACGGGGTTCCGGCGGGCGCGCTCGTGCTGCTGCGGCGCTCCGGCCAGGCGGGCTTCTCGGAGGGCGAGGAGGTGTTCGCGCGGCTGTTCGCCGCACGGGCCGGGGCCGCCATGTCCGCCGCGCGCCTGTACGCCGAGCAGACGGCCATCACCGAGACCCTGATGCGCGAGCTCCTGCCGCCTTCGACCAGCCACCTGGACGGGGTGGAGCTGTCGGCCCGCTACCGGCCCGCGGGTGCGACCGAGCTGGTCGGCGGCGACTTCTTCGACCTGCACCCCGCCACGGAGCCGGGCGGGGAGTCGCTGGTGGTGCTGGGCGACGTGTGCGGCAAGGGCCTGGAGGCGGCCGTGCTCACCGGCCGGATCCGTACCACGCTGCACGCGCTGCTGCCCATGGCCGACGATCACCGCCGGCTGCTCGGGCTGCTCAACGACGTGCTGCTGCGGGGTGACCGCAGCAGGTTCGTCACGCTGGTGCTGGCGTCCGTACGACGGGACGGCCCCAGGGTGACGGTACGGCTGACCAGTGCGGGCCACGAGCCTCCCCTGATCCTGCGGGCCGACGGCCGGGTGGAGGAGTCCCGCACCCGGGGCACCCTGATCGGCATGCTGGAGCGGATCACCAGCACCACCGAGTCCGTGGTGCTGGAGCCGGGCGACACCTGCCTGCTGTACACCGACGGCGTGACCGAGGCGCGCGGCGGCCCGCTGGGCGACGAGCTGTTCGGCGAGCAGCGGCTGCGCGAGGAGCTGGAGCAGTGCGCCGGGATGCCGCCCGAGGCGGTCACCGAGCGCGTCCAGATGCTGGCCGCGCAGTGGGCGGGCGGCGGCGACCACGACGACGTGGCGGTGATCGCCATCACCGCACCCCGCGCGGGCCGGGGCGTGGAGCGGTGATGGCGGGCAACGCTCCGAACGGCCCTGAGGCGGACCGGGCGGGGCTGCTGTGGGAGGCCGCGGCGGCCGGTGACGAGTACGCGGCGGTGGACGTGGTCCTGGCCGCCCTCGACGACGGCGTCGACATGGAGAGCCTGCTGATGGACGTCGTCGTGCCGGTGCAGGCACGGGTGGGCCGCGAGTGGGCGGCCAACCTGATCACGGTCGCGCAGGAGCACACGATCACGGCGGTCAACGAGCGCGTACTGGCCGCCCTGGCCCACCACCCCGCCGCCCGCGATGCCGCCCGTACGAGCCGGCGGGCGCGCGAGTCCGCCTCCGCAGCGGCGCGGGCGGGGGGTCGTGTCACGGTGGCGTGCATCGACGGGGAGTGGCACGCCTTCCCCGCGCGGATCCTCGCCGAGGTGCTGCGCCTGCGCGGCTGGACGGTGGTCTACCTGGGCGCGCAGGTGCCCACGCAGCATCTGATCGCGCACCTGCACCGCACCGGCCCGGACGTCGTGGCGCTGTCCAGCTCGATCGCCACGCGGCTGCCGGCCGCGCACGCCGCCATCACGGCCTGCCAGGCGACCGGCACTCCGGTGCTGGCCGGTGGCGCCGCGTTCGGACCCGACGGCCGCTACGCCCGCCTGCTCGGCGCGGACGCCTGGGCCCCCGACGCCCGCTCGGCCGCCGACCGGCTGGCGGACGGCCCCCCGTCCCGCCCTGCCCCGAGCCGCCAGGCCGTCGACGACCTGCCGCACCTGGACGACCAGGAGTACACGCTGGTCACCCAGTCCGCCCCGCGGCTGGTCAGGCACGTCATGGACGGGCTGCGCGAGCGCGTCCCCGCGATGGCCTCCTACACCCCCCAGCAGCTCCGCCACACCGCCGAGGACGTGGCGCACGTCGTGGACTTCCTCGCGACTGCCCTCTACCTGGACGATCCAGGTCTGTTCGGCGCCTTCCTGACGTGGACGGCGGAGATCCTCACGGCGCGGGGCGTCCCCGCGCGCACGCTGCTGCCCGCGCTGGACCTGCTCGCCGCGCGGCTCACCGACTTCCCCCGGACGACGGGCCTTCTCGCGTACGGGCGCGAGGCGCTGCGTACCGCCGGCGTCCCCGCCGAGGCCGGTCCCGCGGTGGACGTCACCGCTGTGCCCTCGCCCGCCGTCGACGCTCCTGGAGGCAGCGCGTGACCGGCTTCGTTCCCGAGCCGCTGGAACTCACCCAGGAGACGCCCGCACCGCACATCCTCCGCATCTGCTTGCACGGCGATCTCGACCACACCACCGCGCAGGAGTTCCTCGAAGCCGTCACCGCCGCACTGACCGGGTCCGGCGCGCCGCGCGAGCTGCGGATCGGCTGCGCCGGGCTGCGGCTGTGCGACTCCAGCGGCCTGTCCGCTCTGCTGGTGGCCCGCCGCCGGGCGGGCGAGGCGGGCGCGCTGCTGTTCCTGGACGACCGTGGCCCCGCACTCGAGCGGCTGCTGGACATGACCGGCACCCTCGCCCACCTCACCGGCGAGAGCGCCCCACGCCACGACGACCACCTCGACGACCGCGTCTGACCTGGCTCCGGGTCGGGTCAGGAGCGCTGGAGCTCGCGGGCCGCCGTGCGGGTCAGCAGCTCGATCTGGTCGTCGTCCAGCACGACCTCCCGCGACGCCTTGATGCGGCGGGCCACCAGGCGGGGCTTGAGCAGCGTGATGCCCTCCGCCGTGACGCTGCCGCCGCGTGGCAGCGAGCCGGAGTGCGCGGCCAGCATGACCGTGATCGTCACCGGCACGCCGGTCTCGCGCGTCAGCATCTCGGCGAACGCGCGGGCGGTCTCGGCCAGCGGTCTGGCGACATTGGTGCCGTACTTCTCGCCGAAGAAGAGCCTGCCGCCGTACGCGGCGATCTCCGTGTCGGGGCTCCACGACTCGTTGTCCACGATCCACAGCCCGCCAGGGCCGATCACGAGGTGGTCGATGGACGCCTGGCCGCGGATGGCGCGGCCGTCGAGGACCTTGTAGCCGCGCCTGCGGAGCGAGCGCCGCAGCATGCGGCCGGTGATGGCCTCGCCGCGCCGCTGGCCCCGCCAGACCGCCGTGGCCCGGAACGAGCTCCAGGCGAGCCACCAGTCGGCGGCGGCGACGACGCCGGCGAGCGCGAGGCCGTACAGGGGAACGAGGTCGAGACCGAAGCGGATGGCGAGCCCGATGCCGACCACGAAGCCGACGGCCGCCTTGACCATCCGGGACCGCTGGCGGCCCTTGGCCGCCTCACGCCAGAACTTCTCGTAGTACCACTGCGGCGACGAGCCGGCGTACTTCGCGTCCTGCTGCACGTAGATAGAGCCACCGGGCACGGCAAACTCCCCGAATGATGAGATCGAACCGAACCAAACGGGATCTGCCACGCCGAAGATCCCTCGCCAAGTCAAGTAATACCCCACTCCAAGCAAGGGCACCCTAAGGTGACGGAAATAGCACCGGGAAGACCGCTCAACCGACCAGTCGGTATCCTGTCGGAGGTGACCAAGGGGGACACGTGAAGGAAGAACCGGTACGCGGCCGGCTGCTGAGCGCGGCGACGCGGTTGTTCGCCGCGAGAGGCTTCGAGGGCACCTCGGTGCAGGAGATCGTGCTGGCGGCGGGCGTCACCAAGGGCGCCATGTACCACTATTTCAGCTCCAAGGATGACCTGCTGCACGAGATCTACGCTCGCGTGCTGCGCATGCAGATGGACAGGCTCACCCTGATCGCCGACGGCTCCGGCACGGTCGCCGAGCGGCTGCACGCCGCCGCGGCCGACGTCGTCGAGACCACCACCGCCAACCTCGACGACTCCAAGATCTTCTTCCGGTCGATGCACCTGCTGGCGCCCGAGACGCAGAAGAGCGTGCGGGCCGAGCGCCGACGCTACCACGAGCGATTCCGCGATCTCGTGGCCGAGGGGCAGCGCGAGGGCACCTTCAGCGACCACGTCCCGGCCGACCTGGTCGTCGACTACTTCTTCGGCTCGGTCCACCACCTGGGCACCTGGTACCACGCGGACGGGCCGCTGACCGGCGCCCAGGTGGGAAGGCACTTCGCCGACCTGCTGCTCACCTCACTCCGCGCCGGGGCCGGGCACACCGGCGAGTGAGGCCAGCGCCTCCCGGTGGTCGCCGGGGGTGCCAAGAGCGATCTCTCCGGCCTTGGCGCGCTTGAGGAAGAGATGCACGGGATGCTCCCAGGTCATCCCGATCCCGCCGTGGAGCTGGAGTGCCTCCTCGGCCGCGTGCACGGCCACGTCGCCGTTCCACGCCTGGGCCACGGCGACGGCCACCGGGTCGAGCCCGGCCCCGCCCGGCGCTCCCTCCTCAGAGGCCGAGACGGCGCCTCGGGCGGCGGCCCTGGCCCTGACCACATCGAGCCACAGGTCCGCCAGCCGGTGCTTGACCGCCTGGAACGACCCCACCGGCCGGGCGAACTGACGGCGCTCCCTGACGTACGCGAGCGTGGTCTCCAGGCACCACTCGGCCACGCCGAGCTGCTCCGAGGCCAGCAGCCCCGCGCCGAACCGAAGCACCTCGGCCAGGTCCACCACGCCGAGCCGCGTGCCGGGCGCGCCGTCGAGGGTCACGGTCGCCACCGGGCGCGTCAGGTCCAGCGACGGCACCGCCTGGACGGCCGCGGCGTCGCGTTCGACGGCGTAGAGGGTCGCCGAGCCGCCCGCCGAGGCCCCGGGGACCGGGACGAGCAGGACGTCGGCCACGTCGGCCCCCGCCACGCTCCGCACGCTCCCCGACAGCAGCGCCTCGCCGCCGCCTCCGGGCTCTCCGGAGCTCACCGGGGAGCCGTGCCAGGGCCGGTACGGCGAGGCGGCGAACGGGACCGCCAACGCGGCCGTCACCCGGCCCTCCGCGAGTCCCCGCAGCAGCCCGACGCCCGCGGCCGTCTCACCGGCGGCCGTCTCACCGGCGCCCGTCCCCGTGGCGCGGACCAGCGCGTACGTGGCCAGGACCGAGCTGGTGAAGAACGGCACCGGCGCCACCCCGCGGCCCAGCTCCTCCAGCACCACGGCCGCCTCGCTCGCCGTGGCCCCGGCTCCCCCGTGCGCCTCCGGGACCAGCAGCCCCGCCACGCCGATCTCGCCGGTGAGGGTCTTCCACAGGCCCGGGTCGTACGGCTCGGACTCGACGCGCGCCAGGACGGCGGCGGGCGGGCAGCGGTCCGCGAGCACGGCCCGGACGGCGGCCCGCAGCTCCTCCTCGACCTCCGAGTACAGCAGGGTCATCGCGGCAGGTCCTTCCAGGGGACGTCCTTGTCGACGCGGGGTTCGGCGGGCAGGCCGAGCACGCGCTCGGCGATGATGTTCCGGAGGATCTCCGAGGTGCCGCCCTCGATGGAGTTGCCCTTGGCCCGCAGGTAGCGGTAGCCGGCGCCGCGGCCGTAGAAGTCGACGGTGTCGGAGCGGCGGAACGCCCAGTCGTCGTAGCCGAGGTCGCGGCGGAGCTCCACGTCGAGGCCCGACAGCGCCTGGTTGAGCCTGGCGAACGACAGTTTCATGCCCGACCCCTCGGGGCCGGGCTGGCCGGCGGCGAGCTGCTCGCGCAGCCGCGCGCCCGACAGGCGGGTGACCTCGGCCTCCACCCACAGGGCGAGCAGCCGCTGGTGCAGGTCGTGGGTGCGCAGCTCGGGGTGCTCGCTCCAGGTCTCCAGCACCGGCGCGAGCATGCCGCCGCCGCGCCGCACGCGCGCGCCGCCGATGGCGACGCGCTCGTTCATGAGCGTGGTCTGCGCGACGCGCCAGCCGTCGCCGACCTGGCCGAGCCGCAGGTCGTCGGGGAGCCGCACACCGGTCAGGAAGACCTCGTTGAACTCCGCCTCGCCGGTGATCTGCCGCAGCGGCCGGACCTCTACGCCGGGGGCGTGCATGTCGCAGGCGAAGTACGTCAGGCCGCGGTGCTTGGGCACGCCCGGGTCGGTGCGGGCGACGAGGATCGCCCACCGGGCGTGGTGGGCGCCGGACGTCCACACCTTCTGCCCGTCCACGATCCACTCGTCGCCGTCGCGGACGGCCCGGGTGGCGAGCGTGGCGAGGTCGGACCCGGCGCCGGGCTCGCTGAAGAGCTGGCACCAGATCTCCTCGCCGGTCCACAGCGGGCGCAGGAACCGCCGCCTCTGCTCCTCGGTGCCGAACGTCAGGATCGTGGGCGCCGCCATGCCGAGGCCGATGCCCTGGACGCCGGTGTCGATCTGCGGCGTGCCGGCGAGCCCCTCCTCCACGACCCGTTGCAGCTCGGGTGAGAGCCCGAGACCGCCGAGCCCCTCCGGATACCACACCCAGGCCAGCCCGGCGTCGAACCTGGCACGCAGGAACTCCAGCCGGTCGCCTCCGGGGTCGTGGCGGGCGAGGAAGTCCGCCACCAGCTCCCTGAGCCGCGCTTCGTCCACTCGGGGTCCTCCGATCGGTGTCACATGTACTTCTTGAGCTCGCGGTAGGCCAGGGACCGCTTGTGGACCTCGTCCGGGCCGTCGGCCAGGCGCAGGGAGCGGGCCCCGGCCCACAGACCGGCCAGCGGGAAGTCCTGCGAGACCCCGCCCGCCCCGTGGACCTGGATGGCCTTGTCGAGGATCCACTCCACGGTCACCGGAGTCGCGATCTTGATGGCCTGGATCTCGGTGTGCGCGCCCTGGTTGCCGACGGTGTCCATGAGCCAGGCCGTCTTGAGGACGAGCAGCCGCAGCTGCTCGATGCGGACGCGGGACTCGGCGATCCAGTCCTGGACCACGCCCTGCTGGGCGACGGGCTTGCCGAACGTGGTCCGGCTCAGCGCGCGGCGGCACATCAGCTCGACGGCCCGCTCGGCCATGCCGATGAGCCGCATGCAGTGGTGGATGCGGCCCGGCCCGAGCCTGGCCTGGGCGATCGCGAAGCCGCCGCCCTGCTCGCCGATGAGGTTGTCCACCGGGACGCGGACGTCCTCGAACACGATCTCGGCGTGGCCGCCGTGGTCGGCGTCGTCGTAGCCGAACACGCTCATGCCGCGCCTGATGTGCATGCCGGGCGTGTCACGCGGCACCAGCACCATGCTCTGCTGCCGGTGCGACGGCGCCTGCGGGTCGGTCTTGCCCATGACGATGAAGATCTTGCACTCGGGGTTCATGGCGCCTGAGATGAACCACTTGCGGCCGTTGATGACGTACTCGTCGCCGTCCCTGACGATCGAGGTGGCGATGTTGGTGGCGTCGGAGGAGGCCACGTCGGGCTCCGTCATGGCGAACGCGGACCGGATCTCCCCGTCCAGCAACGGCCGCAGCCACTCCTCGCGCTGCCAGTCGTCGCCGAACATGGACAGCACCTCCATGTTGCCCGTGTCCGGCGCGGCGCAGTTGGTGGCGACGGGAGCGAGGTGCGGGCTGCGGCCCATGATCTCCGCCAGCGGCGCGTACTGGAGGTTCGTCAGCCCGGCCCCGTCGGCGCCGGGCAGGAACAGGTTCCACAGGCCGCGCTTGCGCGCCTCGTCCTTGAGGTCGGCCAGCAGCGGCGGAGCGCTCCAGCCACTGGTGGCGGCCTGCTCGGCGAAGGCGGCCTCGGCCGGGTGGACGCACTCGTCCATGAAGCGCAGCAGCCGCTCGCGCAACTCCTGGGTGACGCTGTCGTAGGCGAAGTCCATGCCGCCGAGCCTACCGACCGGCCGGTATGCGTGTCGACAGTGGTCTGCGTCGAAGACAGTGGTCTTCGTCAAAAGGCGCCATGTGGCCATAACCCGGTTTCCGGTCATCTCCTAGGCTGGCCGCCATGACCGCCAGGCTCCCCTCTCCCGTGGTGCTCGAGAACGACGTCGTCCGGCTCGAACCCCTCACCCTCTCCCACGTGCCCGACCTGTTCGCGGCCGGCGGGGACGACGCGGAGGTGTGGCGTTGGATGCCGGCGCATCCCCGGACCGAGGAGGAGCTGAGGGAGGTGGCCGCCGGGCTGATGGCGGACGACAAGCACGTCCCGCTCGCGGTCGTCCCCCGCGAGAGCGGCCGGGCGGTGGGCTGGACCACCTACGGCGACGTGCCGGGCTTCGACGAGAGCGTGGAGATCGGCTGGACCTGGTACGGCAGGGCGGTCTGGCGCACGGCCGTGAACACGAACTGCAAGGTGCTGCTCATCGACCACGCCTTCGGCGAGCTGGGGTACAACCGCGTGCTGCTCAAGACGGACGTGCTCAACACGCGCTCGCAGAACGCGATCCGGCGGATCGGCGGCGTCCACGAGGGCACGCTGCGGCGTCACCGCAGGCGGCCGGACGGCACCTGGCGCGACACCGTCTTCTTCGGCATCCTCCAGGAGGAGTGGCCGCCCCACCGGGCCCGCCTCACCGCCTGACGAACCCGCCTGACGGGCCCGCCTGACGGGGCCGCCCGACGAGCCCGCCCGACGAGCCCCCGTCGGACCGGCCGCACGGGCCCGCCCGGCCGGGACGGGCTCAGCCGGCTCCCAGCATGCCGGTCAGCAGCTCGCGCATCGCCGCCCGGACGTCGTCCTTGGACGGACGCTCCCCCGCTCCGGCGATCGCGTCGAACATGACGCCCTCGGTGTACGCCACGAGCTGGTGCGCGTGCCGTACCGGATCGGGGGAGCCCAGTGCGGCCAGCAACGCCACGGCGGGGTCGCGGAAGCGGCGGCCGGCCCGGTCGTAGACGCGGCGCAGCTCGGGCCGGCGGGTGGCCTCCAGGGCCAGCTCGTAGCGGGCCAGCGTGCGCCGGGTGTCGGAGAGCTGGACGTCCAGCGCCTCCACGAGCAGCACCACCAGGTCCTCGCGCGACGGGCGCCGGTCGCGCGCCGGCAGCCCGGCTTCCAGGGCCGGGGCCAGGGCGCGCTCCTCCAGCTCGACGAGGTGGGCCAGGGCGAGTTCGAGCAGCGCGGCGCGGGTGCGGGCGAGGTTGGAGGCCGAGCCGGGCGGCAGGCCGGCGGTCTCGTCCACGGCCCGATGGGTCAGGCCGCGCATCCCCCGCTCGGCCAGCAGCGTGATCGCCGCCTCCGCAACCGCCTCTGAACGCTTCACAGCACCCGATCCTACGGGCAACTCACTACCCCTGTAGTTTTCGCACTACAGGAGTAGTATCGTGGAACTACAGACGTAGTTGAGGAGGCGAAGATGCCGGCTGCTGTGGTGATCGGTGCGGGGATCGGCGGGCTTACCGCGGGGATCGCCCTGCGCCAGGCGGGGTGGGACGTGACGGTGCTGGAGCGGGCCGAGCGGTTGAAGCCGGTCGGCTCGGGCCTGGCCGTGGCGGTGAACGCGCTGCGGGCCCTCGACACCCTCGGACTCGGCGACCCCGTGCGCGCGCTGTCCCGGGTCCAGGGAACGCTGGGCATCCGCAGACCGGACGGCCGGTGGCTGGCGCGCGGCACGGAGGAGAGCGTCAGGAAGGAGTTCAGCGACTCGGTCGTGGTGCTGCCGCGGGCGGCGCTCGTGGAGCTGCTGGCGGAGGCGCTGGGCGCGGACGCCCTTCACCTGGGCGTCCGGGTGACGGAGGTGGATCCGGACACGGGCACCGTCCGCACGAGCGAGGGCGAGCGCGTGGGCGAGCTGGTCGTGGCCGCCGACGGCATCCACTCGGCGACCCGCCGCGCCCTCTTCCCCCTCCACCCGGGCCCGGTGTACTCCGGGGTGACGGCCTGGCGGGGGCTGGTGCCGTGGACGGGCGGCCCGCTGCCCAGCACCGAGACGTGGGGCAGGGGCAGGGTGTTCGGCGCCCACCTCCTCGCGGGCGGCCTGGTCTACTTCTACGCGACCGACGTGTCCCCGGCCGGGGAGTCGGGCGGCGACGAGCGGGAGGAGCTGCTGCGCAGGTTCGGCGGGTGGCACGAGCCGATCCCGTCACTGCTGCGCGACGTCGCGGCGGAGCGGATCCTGCGCAACGACATATACGCGTTCGCCACGCCCCTGCCCGCCTTCCACCGGGGACGGGTGGCGCTGGTGGGCGACGCGGCCCACCCGATGACGCCGAACCTGGGGCAGGGCGCCTGCCAGGCGATCGAGGACGGGGTCGTGCTCGCGTACGTGGCGGGCGGCGATCTGGCCGCCTACTCGGCGGCCCGCGTGGAGCGGACGGCCACGCTCGTGCGGCGCTCGACGGCGGTGTGCCGGGCGACGAAGGTGCGCAACCCCGTCGCGGTGTCGCTGCGCGACGCGGGGATGGCCCTGGCGGCCCGGCTCAGCTCCGATCTGATGCCGAAGTCAATGCGGGAGGTACTGGAATGGACTCCACCGCGACGGGCCGCGAGTGGTCGGGGGCCAGGCGCCCCAGCGTGATCGTGCCGGCGATGGTGAGCGCGCCGGCCAGGAGCGCCGGGACGGCCGTGGACGGGCCGGCCGGCAGCGGCTCGCCCAGCAGGATGGCCCCGGCCAGCACCGAGGTGACCGGGTCGACGACCTGGACGCCCGCGTAGGCGATGCCGAAGTAGCCGATGGCGTACGAGCGCTGGAGCAGCACCACCGCGCAGACCAGCAGCACCGGCACGACCAGCGTGAACCAGTGCAGCAGCCTGCCCCAGTCGCCCTGCATGCCGCCGCCCACCACGCGCACGAACGTGGACACGCTGGCGGTGACGACTCCCGCCCCCACCGACATCAGCAGCGCCTTGCCGGGGCCGCGCAGCCGGCGGGCGACGAGCTCGGAGACGAGCGCGATCGCCGCGATCACCCCGATGAACGCGAGCGCGGCCCCGTCGGTGAGGTGCGGGACGACGTTGTGGGCGGGCACGAGCAGCATGAGCCACACCAGGCCCACGGCGACCGCGAGCGAGCCGAGGATCTCCGCGCGGTACGGCCGCCGCCCGTACATGAGCGCGGCCAGCGGCACGGCGAACACCAGCGTGGCCACGCTGATGGGCTGCACCGCGACCAGCGGCGCGAAGCTGAGCGCGACGGCGTGCAGGCTCGCCCCCGTCAACCCGATGACCCCGCCGATCACCCAGCGGGGGCGTCTCACCAGCTTGAGCGAGGCACCGCCCGCCACGGCCTCGTATTGTTGCAGGGCCGCCCCGAGCGCGTATCCCAGGGCGCCGAGCAGGGCGATGAGGAGTCCGGCCCAGGTCATCGGCGCCCACGCAGGGGCAGGGACGTGTGGAGGCGCATTGCTCCAGCTTAAGAGGGAAGCGGAGCACACGAATCATCCTTTTGGACAACATCAGCCCGCCAAGTCCCCGGACGGGCCCTGTGACCAGGGCCGAAGCCGGCGTCAGGAACGCTCGGGGCAGACGCAGAACAGGTGCCCCTCGGGGTCGCGCAGCACGATCCAGCCCACGCCCTCGTCCGTGACGCCCGGCTGGAAGTCGGGCCTGGTCGCGCCGAGCGCGATGTACTCCTCGACCGCCTTCTCCACGTCGGGCACCCGGAAGTCGAGGTGGAACTGCTTGGCCGCGCCCGGCCAGGGGGCCGGCTCGCGCTCGGGGACGCGGCCGAAGTAGATCGCGGTGGTGCCGTCGCCCACCGCGGCGTACTCGTCCTCGGCGTACTGCACGTCGAGACCGGTGATCTCGTGGTAGAACTCGGCCAGCTTCTTGGGCTCCGCGCAGTCGATGGTGACGGCCAGGAGCTTCGCCTTCGTTGTCATGGCCCAAGCCTCGCAGCCGTACCTGCCATCTTCTGTCAGGTACGGCGGCCGGTTTCTAACGGCGCCGGCCGCCCGACCCCACCCGCTTGAGTATCCGGTCCCACTCGGTGCCGAACGGGTTGTCCTGCACCATGTACGTCCAGGTCGCCGTGGGCCGCTTGAGGTCGGGCTCGGGCGCCTCGAACGCCTCCAGCGACCGCCGCTCCACCTCGGCCAGCATCGCCTTGTACTCGGCGACCGCCTCCCGGTGGAACTCGTCGATCGGGCTCATCCGGCCGAGGGCCCGCAGGTGGATGCCCTCGCGCAGGTCGGTGAGGAAGGCCAGGTGCTCGGTCCAGCAGCGGTCGATGGCGTGCAGCACGATCTGCCGGGCCGTCTCCTCGCGGGTCTCCTCGGGCATGGAGGCCCACCGCTCGGGGTCGCCCTCGGCCAGCGCCCGCGCGGCGGAGTCGCCGTGCAGCACCTTGTCGCGCCACTCCAGGATGAGCTCGCGCTGCTGCTCCAGCAGCCGGGTGTAGCGCCAGGTGTTGCGGTGGATCTGCAGGTTGACGCCCTCGGCGACCCGCTGGGCGTGGGCCACGATGTAGGCGCCGCGGCGGTGCCTGACCACGCCGTCGGCGTCGGCCGCGGGCGGCCGCTCGTCGGCCGCGAACTGGGTGACCAGCTCGTCGCGCATGCTGACGAAGAAGACCGAGCCACCGGGGTCGCCCTGCCGCCCGGCCCGGCCGCGGAGCTGGTCGTCCAGCCGGCTGCTGGCGTGGCGGCCGGAGCCGATCACGTACAGGCCGCCCAGCTCGGCCACGCCCTCGCCGAGGCGGATGTCGGTGCCGCGACCGGCCATCTGCGTGGAGACGGTGATCGCGTCGCGCTCGCCCGCCCGCGCGATGATCGCGGCCTCCTCGGCGTCGTTCTTGGCGTTGAGGACGACGGGGTCCAGGCCGCGCCGGCGCAGCAGCCCGGCGAGGTTCTCCGACTCGGCGACGTCGAGGGTGCCGATGAGGATGGGCCGGCCGGTGGCGTGGACCTCCTCGATCTCCTCGACGAGGGCGGCGTCCTTCTCGGGCACGTCCGGGTAGACGCGGTCGGGCTCGTCCTTCCTGACGCAGGGCCGGTTGGACGGGATGACGGCGACCTTGAGCCCGTAGAACTCGCCGAGCTGCTCGCTGACCGCGACGGCCGTGCCCGTCATGCCGCAGATCTGCGGGTAGCGGCGGACGAGGCCCTGCACGGTGATGGAGTCGAGGATCTCGCCCTTCTCGCTGGGCGCCAGCGCCTCCTTGGCCTCCACGGCCGCCTGGAGGCCGTCGGGCCAGCGCTGGAGCAGCGCGACCCGGCCGCGGGAGGCGTTGATGAGCTGCACCCGGCCGTCGCGGACGATGTAGTCGACGTCGCGGGCCAGCAGGATGTGGGCGTGCAGGGCGAGGTTGAGCTCGATGAGGGTGCCGGGCTCGTTCTCGTCGTAGAGGTCGACGCCGAGGAGGTTCTCGACCGTGTCGGCGCCCTTGGGGGTCAGGTAGACGTTGCGCGCCTGGTCGTCCACCTCGTAGTGGTAGCCGCGGACGAGCTGCCTGACCAGCGCGGCCATCTCGGGGACCGCGCTGCCCGCGTCGGAGGCCCCGGCCATGACGAGCGGCACGCGGGCCTCGTCCACCAGCACGGAGTCGGCCTCGTCGACCAGCGCGACCTCGGGGGCGGGCACGATGAGCTCGGCGGCGTCGGTGCGCAGGCGCTCGCGCAGCACGTCGAAGCCGATCTCGCTGACCGCGCCGTAGGTGACGTCCCTGGAGTACGCCTCGCGCCGCTCCTCGTGCGTGGAGGACTGCCCGACCCAGCCGACGGTGACGCCGATGGCCTCGTAGAACGGCGCCATCCATTCGGCGTCGCGCCGGGCCAGGTAGTCGTTGACGGACATGACGTGGACGCGCTTGCCCTGCAGCGCGTAGCCGGCGGCGGCCATCGCGCCGGACAGCGTCTTGCCCTCGCCGGTCGCCATCTCGGCGACCTTTCCGTCGAGCAGCGCCAGCGTGCCGAGGAGCTGCGCGTCGTACGGCCGGAGCCCGAGCGAGCGGTCGGCCGCCTCCCGGGCGACGGCGCAGAACCTCGCCAGGTCGTCCATCGCGGGGCGGGCGAGCTCGTCCAGCTCGCCGACCGGGCCGGCCAGCTCGCGGGCCGCCTTGACGACCTTCTGGTACGGGCCCAGACTCACTCCTCCCGGCCGGTCCAGGAGGTTCTTCAAGATTCCGGAAATAGACGCCACAGTCCCTCCAACGCGCGCTCTGCCCGGCAGCGTTCCTCTCGTGCCCACCTCCACGAGTGTGACCGAAGTGGGGAGCGGAGCGACGGTACGGCATGCGTCGCCGTACCGGACCCTAACCCATATGGGGACGTGCACGGCGTTCCGCGCCGCCGCCCCGCTCCCCGGTCGGCCCTCGATCAACCGTCCGTCACCGTGTCATCGCTGCTCGGGGCGTAGGGCCGGCACCACCACGGCGGCGGCCAGCAGCGCGCACCCGGCCCAGCCGGCCACGCTCAGCCGCTCCCCGAACAGCAGCACGCCGAGCACGGCCGCGCCGACGGCCTCGCCGAGGGAGATGACCGACACGGTGGCGGCCCGCAGCGCGGTCAGCGCCCGGAAGAACAGGGCGTAGGCCAGCGCGGTCGGCACCGCGCCGAGGTAGGCCAGCAGCGCCACGGTCGTCACGGTCGGCTCGGGCACCGCGCCGCCGGCCAGCGCGAACGGCGCCAGGCACACCGCGCCCACCACGAACCCGCCCACGGCCATGCCGCCGGGGTCCTCCCGGTGCCGCCGCGAGTACAGCGTCACCGCGGCGTACCCGGCGGCCGACACCAGGGCGAACGCGACGCCCCCGAGCCGGCCGCCGCCCGCGAGCAGGCTCTCGCCCGTGAGCAGGAACAGCCCGGCGAGCGCGGCGGCCAGGGCGAGCAGGCCGGTGCGGCCGGACCGCTCGCCGAGCAGGAGCCGCCCGCCCAGCTCGGTGACGACCGGGGTGGCGCCCATCGTCACCACGGTCGCGACGGCCACGCCGGACCGCTCGATGGCCGCGAAGTACGCGGTCTGGTAGACGGCCATCCCGGCGCCCACGACCACCATCCGGACGTCGAGGCGCGGGAGGACGCCGCCGGTCAGCCGGGTGAGGGCGAGCAGGAAGACGGCGCCGAGGGCGTAGCGCCACAGGGACACACCGGCCGGGCCGAGCCCGCCGGACTGGAAGAGCAGGGATCCCGCGGCGCCGCCGGTGCCCCAGGCGGCCGCCGCCACGGACACGTAGAGGGCTCCCCGGCGCGCGGAGACGGGTGAGGGGACATGCGTCATGACAGATCTCTCCGGATGGAGTGGTCGGAAGGGGGCCCGTACGCGGGCAGCGACCACCCCCGGATCGGTCAGATCCGGCGAGATGTCAGAAGAGGCCGCCCGCTACCGGGCGGGCGGCGGGGAGCAGATCAGGAAGCGCGGCACGTCCCTCACCCTAGCGGCTCCGGGGTCTGCGGGGCCTCACGGTTTGCGGGCGACTCCACCGAGGAGGAGCTCCTCCCAGGCGGCCGGCGGGTGGGGCAGCCGGTCGTCGGGCCGCCACTCGGGGAAGCGCACCAGGCCGGGCTCCACCAGCTCCAGCCCGTCGAAGAAGCGGCCGATCTCCTCGCGGGAGCGGAAGTGGCCGGTGCCCATCGTGACCCGGAGCATCGCCTCCAGCGCCTGGGCCTTCGGGTTGGCCGAGGCCAGCATGTTCGAGGCCGCCAGGTGACTGCCGGACGGCAGCGCGTCCATGTAGCGCCGGACGATCCCGTGCGGGTCGTCCTGGTCGGGGAACAGGTGCAGCAGCCCGATCGCCAGCACCGCGACGGGCCGGGACAGGTCGATGAGCCGCCGCAGCTCGGCGTTGCCCAGCACGGCCGCGACGTCGCGGGCGTCCTCGGTGACGGCGACCACGTGCGGGTTGCCCTTGAGGATGGCGCGCGCGTGCGGCTCCACCGACGGATCGACGTCCACGTACACGACGCGCGTCGAGGGGTCGGCGAACTGGGCGACCTCGTGGGTGTTCTCGATGGTGGGCAGGCCGGCGCCGAGGTCCACGAACTGCCGGACGCCGGCCTCTCGGACGAGGTGGTCGACGACGCGGCCGACGAACGCCCGGTCGCACCAGACCAGGTCCACGATCTCGGGCACGGCCTCCCTCAGCCGCCGCGCGACGGACCGGTCGGCGGCGAAGTTCTCCATGCCGCCGAGCAGGGCGTCGTGGACGCGGGCGACGCTGGGCGTGGACGGGTCGACCCCGGGCGGGGCCCACTCCTCATGGGACCACTCACCGCTCGCCCACGCGCTGGAGGAACCGAGGCTCATCCGGACTCCCCTTTGGTCGGTGACGCGGATCGTACCGAAATCGGGGGCTCCATGTCTGCGCCGACCTGTGGCTTCGCACAGGCCGCTTGGCCGCCCGTTGACGAATTTCCGGGACGCGGTTTACGCGCCGTATCCCGGGTAGCTGGAGCGGGCCCGAGTACGAGACGGAAGCAGAGAGGACGTGAGCTTCATGGAGCTCTGGGACTATCGATCTGACGTCTACGACCGCGGCCAGGCGCTGGACATCAACGGTTACCACGTCCACGCCACCGACGGAAAGATCGGTTCCGTCGACGAGGCCACGTACGAGGTCGGCGAGAGTTACCTGGTCGTCGACACCGGTCCGTGGATCTTCGGTAAGAAGGTCATGCTGCCGGCGAGTGTCATCACCCGGATCGACCCCCAGGCACGCGAGGTGTACGTCTCGCGTACCAAGGCGGAGATCAAGGACGCTCCGGAGTTCGACGAGGGCCGCTTCAAGGAGCCCGAGTACCGGACGCGGGTGGGCGACTACTACGGCCGGTTCCCGCACTGACCTTCGGTCAAGGTGAAGGGCCGCACCCCCCGGGGTGCGGCCCTTCGTCCGTCCTGAGGTTCCGTCCTCAGGGGCCGTCCCCGGGGTCCGTCCTCAGGGGCCGTCCCCGGGGTCCGTCCTCAGGGCCAGGACGGGTCGCCCTTGGGCTCGGCCGGCGCCTCCAGCACACCCAGGCGTTCCAGCAACGTGAGGAAGGTCGCCGCGTACGGCGAGGCGGCCGTCACCGTGGCCACCCGCTGCCAGTCCACCTGCTCCCGCAGCGCCCGCACCTGCGGCAGCAGCGCGCCGTAGTCGCAGGCGTGCTCCGACAGCGGCATCAACCAGGAGATCACCAGGTCCGTGGCCTCCAGCACGGGCACGATCACCGCCGACGCCTTCATCGGCTCGGCCCGCTCGATCAGCTCGTCGGTCACCGGCCGGTCGGAGATACGGAAGATCAGGTCCACCAGCCGTCCGTCGTCGTACGCCTTGACCAGCCAGTCCTCCGGCGGTTTGGCCGTCTCGAGGCCGAGGGCGCGCAGCGCTTCCAGGGCGGCCGGAACGTCATGCTCGGTGATGACGAAGTCCACGTCGTGCAGCGAGGGCGCCGCGCCCCTGGCGTAGGCGGCGCACCCCCCGGCCAGGGCGAACTGCACTCCCGCGTCCTTCAGCCCCGAGCTGGCGCGTTTGAGCGTGTCGAGGATCGCGTCGGTGACTTCATGACTGTGGCTGCTCATGTGATCCGGCTACCCTCCCGGTCCCCCGCTAGACGTCGGATCGCGCGCAGGAGCGGTGCCAGCACGGGATTGTCGTTGCCGGCCCGCCAGGCGAGATCGAGCCGCACCGTGTCGGGTCCGAGCCCGGTCACCGGGCGCAGCACGACGCCGTCCATGCGCAGCGCGGAGGCCGCCGCGGGCACCAGCGCCAGGCCGAGCCCGGCCTTGACCATGGCCAGGACCGTGTGGACCTGGCTCAGGTACTGCCGGTGGACCGGCTGCACGCCGGCCGTGCGGAACACGGCGACCAGCACCTCGTGGAAGTAGCGGGCCTCGGACGGCGAGTACATGATGAACGGCTCGCCGTCGAAGTCCGCCACGCTCGGGTACGGCGCCCGCACCGCCAGCGGGTGGCCCTCGGGCAGCGCCGCGAGCAGCGGCTCGCTGGTCAGGGGCGCGGTGCGGATGTCGGCCGTGCGCACCGGGGGGCGGACCATGCCGACGTCCACGGCGCCGGACAGCAGCGCCTCCACCTGCGCGGCGGTGACCATCTCGCGCAGCACCAGCTCCACGCCGGGCAGCCGGGCGCCCGCCTCGGTGACGACGCGCTCCAGGAACGAGTAGGCGGTCGTGGCGGTGAAGGCGAGGGTGACCACGCCCGCGTCGCCGCGCGGCGTGCGGCGGGCGGCCAGCACCGCCTCCTGCGAGACCTGCAGCACCTTGCGGGCCTCGGCGAGGAAGGCCCGACCGGCGGGGGTGAGCCGGACCGCCCGGCGGGTCCGGTCGAACAGCTCGACGCCCAGCTCGCGCTCCAGCGCCTGGATGCGCCGGCTCAGCGGCGGCTGCGTCATGCGCAGGCGCGCGGCGGCCCGGCCGTAGTGCAACTCCTCGGCGACCGCGACGAACCCGACGAGCTGCTCCATCGACACCATGCTCCGCGATGATACGCGGCACGCATCGGAGGATGCGAAAAGAGTGTTGGACCGGCATGAGTCACGCTGCCTATGGTCATGACGGGACACCGACCCCAAAGGGGACGGATCCCCCGACGAAGGAGACCCGATGACCCCCGACGAGCTGAGCGCCCGGCTGGCCTCAGGGCTGCTGTCGTTCCCCGTGACCCACTTCAAGGACGACCTGTCCTTCGACGAGGCCGCCTACCGCGAGCACCTCGCCTGGCTCGGCCGGCACCAGGTGGGCGGGCTGTTCGCGGCCGGCGGCACGGGCGAGTTCTTCTCGCTGACCCAGGCCGAGGTGGAGCGGGTGGTGGCCGTCGCCGTGGACGCGGCGCCCGCCGGGGTCCCGGTGCTGGCCCCGTCCGGGCACGGCACCGCGACCGCCGTCCAGCTCGTCCGCTCCGCCGAGCTCGCCGGGGCGGCCGGGATCCTGCTGTTCCCGCCGTACCTGACCGAGGCCGACGAGGAGGGGCTGGCCGCGCACGTCGCGGCCGTGTGCCGGGCGACCGCCCTGGGCGTGATCGTCTACAACCGGGCCAACGCCCGCTACTCCACCGCGACGCTGGAGCGGCTGGCCGCCGAGCATCCGAACTTCGTCGGCTTCAAGGACGGCGTGGGCGACCTGGAGCAGATGACGCGCGTCCGCGCCCGCCTGGGCGGCCGGCTGCTCTGCATCGGCGGTCTGCCCACGGCCGAGCTGTACGCGCTGCCGTACCACGCGCTGGGTGTCGAGACCTACTCCTCGGCGATCTTCAACTTCCTGCCGGAGTTCGCGCTCGCCTTCCACCGGGCGGTGCGCGGCGGCGACACCGCCGCGGTGACCGGGATGCTGAACGACTTCGTCCTGCCCTACGTGGAGCTGCGCGACCGGCGGCGGGGATACGCGGTGAGCATCGTCAAGGCGGGCCTGCGCGCCGCCGGCCGCCCGGCCGGACCGGTGCGGCCCCCGCTGGTGGACCTCACCGGCGAGGAGCAGGACCGGCTGTCGGCCCTGATCGGGCGGGTGAGCGCCTGACCCGCGTCCCCGCTCCGGCGCGCGAGTAGAGCGCCGGAGCGGGGGTAGCCCGAGGCCCTATGACCGACTTCCTGGAGAAGACCGAACGCGAGTACCAGGGCGAGCACGACCGGCCGCTGCGCGGCTACCTGCGCATCATGACCGTGTACGGCGGGGCGATCGCCGCGGCGGTGGGCGCGGCCGCGCTGATGGGGCGCAAGGCACCGGAGCGGGTGGGGCTGATGGACGTGGCGCTGATGGCGGCCTGCACCCACAAGGTGTCGCGGCTGATCGCCAAGGACCCGGTGACCAGCCCGCTGCGGGCGCCGTTCACCCGGTACGAGGGGACGAGCGGCCCGGCCGAGCTGAAGGAGGAGCCGCGCAACTCGGTCGGCGAGCTGGTGTCGTGCCCGTTCTGCCTGGCGCAGTGGACGGCCACCGCCTACGCCGCCGGCCTGGTCTTCGCGCCCCGGTTCACGCGGCTGGTGGGGGTGACGATGACCGCGGTGGCCGCCTCCGACTGGCTCCAGCTCGCCTACGCGAAGATGATGCGCTCCGCGTCCTGACCGCAGGTCAGTCCCTGTGCCGTCAGCGCAGCCGGGGCAGGACCTCGCGCGCGTAGAAGTCGAAGAACGCGTCCTGCTCGGCCCCGATCTGGTTGACGTACACCTCGTCGAAGCCGGCGTCCACGTACGCGCGGATCGCCTGGACGTGTGCCTCGGGGTCGGGGCCGCACGGGCTGCCGCCGACGGCCTGCTCCTCGGTGACCGACTGGGCGAGCTGCTCGAAGTGCCGGGGCAGGGGCAGCAGCTGCGACGCCTCGCCCTGGATGCCCTGGTTGGGCCACAGCCGGTGGACGGTCCTGCGCGCCTCGGCCTCGTCCGGCGCGTAGCAGACCTTGAGGCCGCCCATCGCCGGCTTGCCCGCGCCGCCCGCCTTGTGGAACTGCTCCACCATCTCGGCGCTGGGGCCGGTGGAGATGTAACCGTCGGCGATGCGGCCGGCCAGCTCGATGGCCTTGGGCCCGAACCCGGACATGTAGATGGGCGGCGGCTCGTCCGGCAGCGTGTAGAGGCGGGCGGTGTCGACCCGGTAGTGGGCGCCGCGGTGCGTCACCAGCTCGCCGGTGAACAGCTCCCGCATCAGGCCGACGGCCTCCTCCAGCATCTCCAGCCGCTCCTCGGCCGGCGGCCAGCGCGACTCGATGACGTGCTCGTTGAGCGCCTCGCCGGTGCCGACGCCGAGCCGGAAGCGCCCGCCGGACAGCGCGGCCGTGGTGGCCGCGGCCTGGGCGGTGATCACCGGGTGGATCCGCATCAGGGGGCAGGTGACGGCCGTGGTGATGGGCAGCGACGTGGCCTCGGCCAGCGCGCCGATCACGGACCAGACGAACGGGCTCTGCCCCTGCGCGTCCAGCCAGGGGTGGAAGTGGTCGGAGATCCACAGCGCCTCGAACCCCGCGCGCTCGGCCGCCTTGGCCTGCCGGACCAGTTCCCGGGGGCCGTGCTCCTCGCAGGAAAGGAAGTATCCGAATGTGGTCATGAAGGTCCACTTCCCGGCGCACTCAGGGAAAACATGGCGTGCGCCAGGAATGGATGTTAAATGCCTTTCGGCCCGGGCAGTAGCGGGCCATGGCTACTTTGCTGTGGATCATCGCGGTCGTTCTCGTCATCGCCGGCATCTATGTGATTCTGGCCCGTCGCGATCTCCTCTGGGGGATCGTCCTCATCGTCCTCGGCTTCCTGGTGGGCCCCGGCGGTGTCAGCATCTTCAATGTCTAGGGGCGCCACCGACGCGCCACCCGTTCTCCGCCCGGCCGGCGAACGCCGGCCCGGCGGACCTACCCGACAGGCTGTGCCATCCCGTGTTACCCGTCTCACGCCTTTATCCGGCGACGAGATGAAAATGTAATCAAATCCAGAAAATCAGCCAAAAGATCAGCTATCGAAAAGGAAGGGCGGCCGCTCCGGATCGGAGCGGCCGCCCTTCTGTTCCGCGGTTCCCGGAGTTTCGGTTCCTGACGTTTCGGTTCAGGATGCTTCCCGGGCCCGCAGCGTGGCCTGCCTCAGCATTCGAGGCAGTACACGCCGTACGCCTTGCCCAGCACCGGCAGCGCCACGTTGCGGACCCGGATGCCGCCCGGGGTCAGGCCCTTCTCCGTGCCCTTGTGGGCGTGGCCGTGCAGGACGAGGTCCGCGCCGGCCGTGTCCACGGCCTCGGCGAGCAGGTAGCTGCCGAGGAAGGGGTAGATCTCCAGGGGCTCGCCCTCAAGGGTCTCCTTGATGGGCGAGTAGTGCGACAGGAGGACCCGCCGGTCGGCCTGCATCTCCTTCAGCGCGAGCTTCCAGCTCTCGGCGATGAGCCGCGTGTGTCCCACGAAGTCCTTGATCTCGCGCTCGCCGAACTCGCTCGCGCACTTGCCGGCGAACCCGCCGCCGAACCCCTTGCCGCCCACGACGCCCAGCCTCGTGCCGCCGCACGTGAGGACCGCGCCGTCGTCGTCCAGCACGGTCACCCCGGCGTCACGCAGCTCACTGGCGATCTCGTGCTGGAGGTCGGAGTGGTAGTCGTGGTTGCCGAGGACGGCGACGACCGGCACGGGCAGGTCGCGCAGCTCGTCGGCGACCACCCGGCCCTCCTCCAGCGTGCCGTGCCGGGTGAGGTCTCCCGCCAGCATCAGCACGTCGGCGCGCTCCTCGATGCCTTCGAGCCGCTTGCGGTACTCGCCACGGACGTCCTCGCCCAGATGGATGTCGCCCACGGCCGCTATGCGGACTTCAGTCAAGGTGCTCATCCTCCCCCGGCTCGTTGACGACGACGACCTTGATCTCGTTGTGCACCTTCAGGTCCGGGGCGGTCTCGTGCGCCACCTCCCCGAGTCGTACGCGTTGATCGCTCCCGCTCACCTGGCCGCGCAGGAACAGCTGGTCCCCTCTGACGTCGACGTGGATGCCGAGCTCGTGGGTCCGCGCGTCCTCGGCCAGCGCCTGCTGGATGCGGGCCGCGACGTACTGCGGAGCTTCCATGGATGCCTCCTTCCCTGACGCCGCATGCCCGGGTATGAATCCCTCAAACGGCGCGTATCAGGTCGATAACGGCGCGTTCTACGGCGCCATGGGTGGCGAGCTGGCCGAAGTCCGCCTCGGCTCCCAGCTCGGTCAGGACGGGCGCGACCGTGCGTCCCCGCTGGTACGCCTCGACCACACGGGGGTCCACGTACGACTCACGCGCCACGGTGGGCGTGTTGCCCAGGTAATCGGACACCTCCCGCATCACCCGGGTGATCGCCCGCTTCCGGGCGGCCTCGCCGCGCCCCTCCGCCGCGTGCGTGGACACCGAGAGGCCGACGGCGGCCAGCACGGTCGCGTGCCAGGTGCGGAAGTCCTTGGCGGTGAAGTCGTCGCCGATCTTCTCGCGGAGGTAGTCGTTGATGTCGTCGCTGCGCACGTCCGCCCAGCCGTTCCCCTGCCGGTAGAACAGCAGCTCCCCGTCAGGGTGGCGGCGCTTGAGCGACCTGATCACCGAGCACACCGAGGAGTCGGCGATCACCACCTCGCGCGGGATGTCGCCCTTGGCCGGGTACGCGCAGGTGATCGTGTCCCGCGAGCAGGTCACGTGCTCCATCCGGAGGGTCGCCAGCCCGAAGGTGTCGTAGGTCTCGCCGCCCACGCGGAAGAAGCCCACGTCCAGCATCCGCGCCGCGGCGGCCAGCACCCGCTCCCGGGTCAGGCCGCGGCCCCGCAGCGCCTCGTCCACCGCCTTGCGGAAGTCGGGCAGCCGCTCGGCCAGCTCCAGCACCCGGTCGAACTTGATCTTGTCCTGCTGTTCGCGCCACAGGTCGTGGTAGCGGTACTGGCGGCGCCCCGCGGCGTCGGTGCCGGCCGCCTGCAGGTGACCGTCCGGCGAGGCGCAGATCCACACGTCGGTCCACGCGGGCGGGATGACCAGCGCCTTGATCCGCGCCAGCGTCTCCGGGTCCACGGGGCGGCCGTCCGCGTGGTGGTAGCCGAAACCCCGCCCGCGGCGCCGGCGATGGATCCCCGGCTCGTTCTGGTCACTGGGATGCAGCTCGGCCACGGACGCCCGGCTACCCCCAACGTTAGGCCCCAAACGGCAGGGGCAGGTGATCCGCCATGTCTGAGAACAACCAGTGGGAACAGCGCTCGGAGTCGGGCAAACCCATGGTGCCGGCCACGCCGAGGGACGTGGTCCACATCCGGGCCGGCTCGTTCATCCTCGTGTTCGCCCTCGCGTTGGCGGCGCTGGGGCTGATCGCCGGGATCCCGGTGCTGACCGGCATCGCGGCCGTCGCGGCCGTGGTGACCATCGTGGACATCGTGCTGGCCGTACGGCGGCAGAAGAGCAGGAACGTGGGAGAGGCAGGCTGAGCATGACACCGCAGCGAACCGAACTGGACACCTCGGCCGGGGAGCCGGCCGGCTCCCTGGCCGGCGCCGTCGCCGAGACGGCCGAAGGGCTGCGCACGCACGACCTGCGCGGCAAGGTCGTCGTGGTCACCGGCGCCAGCGGCGGCGTGGGCCGGGCCGTGGTGCGCGAGCTGGGCGCCAAGGGGGCCAAGGTGGCGCTGATCGCCCGCGGCACGACCGGGCTCGGCGCCGCCGCCGTGGACGTGGGCGCCGCCGGCGGCAGCGGGAAGGTGTTCGAGGCCGACGTGGCCGACTACGAGCAGCTCCGGGATGCGGCCGAGCAGATCGAGGCCGAGATGGGCCCCATCGACGTGTGGATCAACGTCGCGTTCTCGTCGGTCTTCGCCAAGTTCACCGACGTCACCCCCGAGGAGTACGAGCGGACCACCGCCGTCACCTACCTCGGCTACGTGTGGGGCACCCGCGTGGCGCTCGACCTTATGCGGCCCCGCGGCCGGGGCGCCATCGTGCAGACCGGCTCGGCCCTGTCGCACCGCGGCATCCCCCTGCAGTCGGCGTACTGCGGCGCCAAGCACGCCATCAAGGGCTTCACCGAGTCGGTGCGCACCGAGCTGATGGCCGAGAACAGCGACATCAAGATCACCCTGGTGCAGCTCCCGGCGGTCAACACGCCGCAGTTCGACTGGGTGCTGTCCAAGCTGCGCCGCCATCCCCAGCCGGTGCCGCCCATCTACCAGCCCGAGGTCGCCGCGCGCGGCATCGTGTACGCGGCCGAGCACCCCGAGCGCAAGGAGTACTGGGTCGGCGTCACCACCGCCGCCACCATCATGGCGGAGCGCGTCGCCCCGGCCCTGGTGGACCGCTACCTGGCGCGTACCGGGATGAAGTCGCAGGTGACGGACGAGGAGCAGCCGAGCGGCGTGGCGAACCTGTGGGAGCCGGCCGACGAGGACAAGGACTACGGCGCCCACGGCAGCTTCGACCGGCGCTCGCACGCGCGCAGCCCCCAGCTCTGGCTGTCCCAGCACCGCCGGCCCGTCCTCCTCGGCCTCGCGGCGGGCGCGGCGGCGGCCACGGCGCTCCTCCGGCGCAAGCGCTGAAAGGTCCGCCCGACCGGCGGGGACACGGCGTTAAGCGGGCGAGTTGGGGTAGTCGGCGGACGACCAGAGGAGGCCCTGACCATGCCTGAACGCGATCTGCACTACCTGACCGAGCTGGCCGCCCAGCTGCGCGTGGACTCCGTGCGCAGCTCGGCCGCCGCCGGATCGGGCCACCCCACCTCGTCGATGTCGGCCGCCGACCTGATGGCGGTGCTGTTCAGCTGCCATCTGCGCTACGACTTCGACCATCCCGACAACCCCGCCAACGACCATCTGATCTTCTCCAAGGGGCACGCCTCGCCGCTGCTGTACGCGCTGTTCAAGGCGGCGGGCGCCATCGACGACGAGGAGTTGCTGTCCTTCAGGAAGCGTGGCAGCCGGCTGGAGGGGCACCCGACCCCGCGCCTGCCCTGGGTCGACGTGGCCACCGGGTCGCTGGGCCAGGGCCTGCCGGTCGGCGTGGGCATGGCGATGGCCGGGCGGCTGGAGCGCCTGCCGTACCGGGTGTGGGTCCTGTGCGGCGACAGCGAGCTGGCCGAGGGCTCCGTGTGGGAGGCCGCCGAGCTGGCGGGCGACGAGGGGCTGGCCAACCTGACGCTCATCGTGGACGTGAACCGGCTGGGCCAGCGCGGCCCCACCCGGCACGGCTGGGACACCGGCGCGTACGCGCGCCGGTTCGGCGCGTTCGGCTGGCACACCATCGAGATCGACGGCCACGACCCCGGGCAGATCGACTTCGCGCTGGGCGACGCCTGCAACACCCGCAGGCGGCCCACCGTCATCCTGGCCAAGACCCGCAAGGGCGAGGGCGTCGTGGAGGTGGAGAACCGCGAGGGCGCCCACGGCAAGGCCCTCAAGGACCCCGACACAGCCGTCGCCGAGCTGGGCGGCGTGCGCAACCTCACCGTGGACGTGCACCGGCCGGAGCCCATGCCGCAGCCGTACCGCTTCGACGACGGGCCGCTGACGCTGCCGGAGTACGAGCCGGGCACACGCGTCGCCACCAGGACCGGGTACGGCGAGGCGCTGGCCGCCCTCGGCGCGGCCCGCGGCGACGTGGTGGCGCTGGACGGCGAGGTGGCCGACTCCACCAGGACGGAGGAGTTCGCCAAGGCGTTCCCGGAGCGCTTCTTCGAGATGTACATCGCCGAGCAGCAGCTCGTCGCCGCCGCCGTCGGCATGCAGGCGCGCGGCTTCGTGCCGTACGCGGCGACGTTCGCGGCGTTCCTCACCCGGGCGCACGACTTCATCCGGATGGCCGCGGTCAGCCAGGCGTCGATCAGGATCGTCGGCTCGCACGCCGGCGTGGCGATCGGCGAGGACGGCCCGTCGCAGATGGGGCTGGAGGACCTGGCCATGTTCCGGTCCGTGTACGGCAGCACGGTGCTCTACCCGTGCGACGCCAACCAGGCCGCGGCCCTGACGGCCGAGATGGCCGGCGTCTCCGGCGTGTCGTACCTGCGGACCACCCGCGGCGACACGCCTGTCATCTACCGGCCCGGCGAGCGCTTCCCCGTGGGCGGCTCGCGGGTGCTGCGCCACACACCGGCCGACCGGGCCACGATCGTGACCGCCGGGGTGACCGTCCACGAGGCCCTCGCGGCGGCCGACGAGCTGTCCGCCGCGGGCATTCCGGTGGGCGTCATCGACCTCTACTCGGTCAAGCCCGTCGACACGGCCGCGCTCACCGCCGCCGCCACCACGACCGGGAACCTCATCACCGTCGAGGACCACCGGCCCGAGGGCGGCCTCGGCGACGCGGTCCTGGACGCGGTCAGCGAGCTGGGGCCGCGCGTGGTCAAGCTGGCCGTACGGGGGCTGCCGGGGTCGGCCACGCCGGAGGAGCAGCTCGCGGACGCGCGCATCGACCGCCGCGCCATCATCGACGCGGTCAAGCGCCTGCTCTGAGCGCGGCTTCTCCGCTTCGCGGGGGAGGCAGTCGAACGGCCCGCCGGGGCGAACCTGGCGGGCCTGACGGGTGGGGACGGGTGGGCGATGCGGACCGGTGGGGATGTGCGGACCGGTGGGCCGGGCCGGCCCGCCGGGCGCGCGTCCTAACGGCGGGCCTTGGCGGTGGCCCGGCGGTTGGCCTTCTTGATGGCCTCGACCAGCTCTTCCTTGGTCATCTTCGACCGGCCGGTGACGCCCAGCTCGGACGCCACCTTCTGCAGGTGGTCCTTGCTGGCGTTGGCGTCGACGCCCTCGGCCGTGCGGCCGGAACGATCCTTGGCGCCCTGGTCCGACGGTCCCTTGCCGGACTTGGGCTCCCAGTGGTCGCCGACCTTCTCGAACGAGTGCTTCAGCGCGGCGAAGGCCGTCATGTGGGCGCGGCGCCCCTCGCCGTACGTCTGCACCGCGGAGTCGTGCGCCTTCATCCACGTGGCCTGCGCCTTCTTCGGCGAACGGCGGATCGTCGACGGCAGTTCATCTTCGGCTGGCATGTCGGTTCACCTCCTGCAGGGGCTCTTCCCCGCTCGTGGCTGATGATGGCGGTTACAGCGGGGGCTCGTCGTAGCGGCGGCGCTCCTCGTACACCGTCGTCCGGCGCGCCTCGGGCTCCTCGTAGATCTCGTGGCGGTGCACCGGCTCGTCGATGGGTCCTACCGCCCTGCGGGTGACCTGGATCCGGTAGATGCCGAACAGGAGCCCGATCAGACCACCGAGCATGAGGATGACGCCGACGACGTTGATGTCGAGGCCCGCGAGGTCGAACTCGACGGCCCACGTGAGGATCGCGCCCAGCATGATGAGGATGATGCTTCCGGCGATGGTCATTAGTACCTCCTTGACAAGAGGAACCTCTATCCACATGGCAAAAAACAAACCAGTAGTGATGGTCGGGCTTATGGGCTCGGGCAAGACGTCCGCGGGACGCCTCGTCGGTCAGGCCCTTGACCTGCCCTTGAGCGACAGCGACCCGTTCCTGCTCGACCGGTACGGAGCCACGGCGGCGCAGATCGTGGCGCGCGACGGAGCCGACGTCCTCCACCGGCGGGAGGCCGAGCACGTCCTGTCCGAGCTGGGCGGCGAGCCCAAGGTGATCACCGCGGCGGCCAGCACCGTCGAGAACCCCCGGGTGCGCGCGGAGCTGCGGAGCAAGGCGTTCGTGGTGTGGCTGGACGCGCCCGACGCGGTGCTGGCCGAGCGGATGCGCTCCGGCGACCACCGGCCGGAGTTCGCGCCGTCGGTGATGCGGGCGCGGCGGGAGCCGTACTTCCGCGAGGTGGCCGACCTGACGTGCGACGTGAGCAGGATGACGCCCGAGGAGGTGGCCGAGGAGGTGCTGCGGAAGATGGGCTCGTCCGCGGGCGGCGACGGCTCCTAGCGGCCGGCGCGGGTCGTCCCCGTCCGGGACGCTGGCATAATGATCATGACGCACGGGTCCTCCGAGGCGCGCGGAGGACCTGTGACGTCCTCTCCCGTACCGCCGTCACCACCGCTCTCCCGGGGCGGGCCCGGCGGCGGCCGGCGCGAGACGCAACCAATCTCCCTCCGGCGGCATCTAAGCATCAGTGACGATGCGCTTGGTGCCGGGCGACCCCGTGAGCCTCGGCGGCTACTGGCTGGCCGGACGGCTGGGTGCCGGCGGGCGGGGCGTGGTCTACGACGCCTACGACGACGAAGGCCGCCGGTTCGCGCTCAAGGTGCCCCGAGGTGAGGTCACCGGCCAGCTCTCCGACGCCGTCTGGCGGGTCTCGCCGCGGCACCTGGCCCGAGTGGTGGACGTCGGGGTCGACGGGGCCGTGCCGTACATCGTGAGCGAGTTCGTCGAGGGTCCCGACCTGCGGCAGGCGGTGGAGCGGCACGGGCCGTACACGGGCGGGGAGCTGGCCGCGCTGGCCCTCGCGGTGGCGACGGCGCTGCGCTCGCTGCACGCGGTGGGCATCGCCCACCGCGACCTGCGCCCCGAGAACGTGCTGCTCTCCCCGTACGGGCCCACCGTGATCGACCTCGGCGTGACGGTCCCGGACACGGTCGGCACCCGTACGTACCTGGCCCCCGAGGTCTTCACCGGGGGGCGGCCGGGGCCGGAGGCCGACGTGTTCGCCTGGGGCGGGGTGCTGCTGTTCGCCGCCACGGGCCACGACCCGTTCCGCGGGGAGAGTCTGGGCGAGGTGATGCACCGGCTGCTCGCCGTGGACCCCGACCTGGACGCGCTGCCGGAGCCGTTGCGCGCCCTGGTGGGGCAGGCCCTGTCGAAGAACCCGGCCGACCGCCCGCCGTCCGCGGAGCTCCTGGCGGTCGCGGACGCCCTGCCCCGCCCTCCTGTCCCGGCGGCCGGCAGTGCGGGCGCCGGCGTCGATGGGGCCTGGAGCGGGTGGGGGCGGCTGGTGGCGCCGGCGGGGCTGGTGGGGCCGCCGTCGCTCGGCGAGGTGGCCGAGCGGGTGTTCGCGTCGCTGACGCCGCGTCAGCAGCAGGAGGCGCCCGCGCTGCTGCTGCGCCTGCTCGACGGGGACGCCGTCGGCTGCGACGCGCACGGGGTCCTGGACCGGCTCACGGAGGCCGGTCTCCTCGTACGGCGGAGCGTGGCCGTGCCGCCCACCCGGGCGGAGGCCGGCACGCTGGTGGCGGTCAGCGGCGACTGCGTCGAGCCGGCCAGCGCCGCGCTGCTCCGGGCCTGGCCCCGCTTAAGCGCCTGGGCGTCCGAACGTCCCCCCGCCCGGACCGGCCCCCAGGCCGGCACCGCGACCCGCACCGGGGACGACCACGCGGACGCCCGCGCGGACGACCACGGGACCGATCAAGGGGCCGGTCCCGCAGTCGTCGCCACGGTGGGGGACGCGTCCGGACGGCGTGACGGGGAGGGCGAGCCCGACCTGACCCCGATGTACGTGGCTCACCGGGCCATGCTCGCCGACCTGCGCCGCCTGACCGGCCTGCTGGCGGAGCCCGCCACGTTCACCTCCGCACGGGCGGGCGCGGTCCGCTGGTACACCAGGTCCCTGCTGACCGCCATCCATCACCACGTCGACGGCGACGCGGCCCTGTGGCCGGTCGTCGCGCGCGCCGCCGGCCGGGACGTGGACCTCTCCCCCTACACCGGCGGCCACGAGGCGCTGAGCCCTCTGCTGGAGCGCTGCCACGCGGCCGTGGACGGCGATCTGGCCCGGCTCGGGCGCGAGCTGAAGCCGATGCTGGACCTCCTCGCCGAGCACATCGCCGGGGAGGAGGCCGAGCTGTTCCCGATCATCAGGGTGTCGGTGCCGCCCGCGGCCTTGGCCCGGGTCGAAAGGCAGGTCGCCGGGCGGGCCGGCGTGCGGGAGATGACGTTCAGGATGCCGTGGCTCGACCGGCACGCCACCGGGGACGAGACCGAGCGGCTCCTGGCCGGGACGGGCCGGACGTCCAGGGTGTTCCTGGCGCTGACCCGGCCCGGCTACCGGCGCCGGGAGCGGCTCGCGTTCGGTTAGCGGGTCCGCGGGCGGGCCCGGCAGCCGCCGCGGTCGCTCGGAGGTCACTCGGGTCTCTCCCGTGACGGCTCTCACCGGCTCGGGTCATGATGGAGCGGCACGAGGTCCGGGCCTGGGAGAGGCGGGGCGATGGGCAAGCTGCTGTACTCGGCCACGATGTCGCTGGACGGCTTCATCGCCGGTCCCGGGGGCGACATGTCGTGGCTGACGGACTACCTGGGCCCCAACCCGGCGGTGGAGGAGCTGATCGGGCGGATCGGCGCGCTGCTCGTGGGCAACCGCAGCTTCGGCGGCGACGATCCGCACAAGGGCACGGACAAGGAGGGCAAGGCGTTCGGCGGAGGCTGGAGCGGGCCGCAGTTCGTGCTCATCCACCGGCCCCCGGAGCGTCAGGTGCCGGGGACCACCTTCGTCGCCGACCTCGCCGAGGGGGTCGCCGCGGCCAGGGCAGCCGCCGGTGACGCGTACGTCAACGTCATCGGCGCCGACGTCGCCCGGCAGTGCCTGGAGGCTCGGCTGCTCGACGAGGTCTTCGTGTGCGTCGCGCCGATCATGCTGGGCGACGGGGTGCGGCTGTTCGACCATCCGGGCGGGCGGACCGTCAAGCTCGAACGTCTCGGCCTCACGGAGGCGCCGCTGGCCACGAACATCTGGCTGCGCGTGGTCAGCTGACGGCCCCGGGGTGGAGGGTTCTCCTCGAAGTCACCTCGTCCTCTCGGTCGTGCCGGCGGGCCAGGGCCGGCCCTTGGTGTGTGCGGCGCCCGTGCGCGCCGCCAGCTCCTCGCGCACCCGGGCGCGGTCGCGGTGGCAGCCGAGCAGGGCGCCGAGCAGCACGCGAGCCTGCGGCGCGCGCAGGATCCCGGTGGGGATCGCGCCGGCCGCGACGAGATCCGCGCCGCCGCCATTGCCGTACAGCGCGGCGACGGGCCCGGCGTCGACCCGGGTCGACAGGGCGACGACGACGCCGGCCTCGGTGAGCCGGGCCACCTCCCGCGCGACGGCGGGGTTGGCGTTCCCCGCGCCGAGCGCCTGGAGCACGATCCCGGTGGCGCCCGCGCGGGCCGTCGCGACCAGCGCCGTGTCGTCGCAGCCGGGGTAGAGGGCCACGACGTCGGTCCGGACGCCGTCGAGGTCGTACGCGTCGAGGTCGAGCGGCTCGGACCGCACCGGCGTCAGCGTGATGTCCACCTCGCCGGCGCGCACCCGGCCGAGCGGGCCGCCGTCGGGCGCGGAGAACGCCGCCGGCGCGACCGTGTGGGTCTTTCGGGTCCCCCGGGCGGCGTGGACGACGCCGTCGAAGCAGATCAGCACGCCGAGGCCGCGCGCCGCGCCGGACGCCGCGACGGTGATCGCGTCGGCGAGGTTGCGCGGGCCGTCGCCGTCCACGGCGTCGGCCGGACGCTGGGCTCCGGTGAAGACGACCGGCCGGGGGTCGTCGTGGAAGAGGTCCGCCAGGTAGGCGGTCTCCTCCATGGTGTCGGTGCCGTGGGTGACGACGACGCCGAGCACGCGGTCGTCGGCGAGGGCCTCGCGGGTGCGCAGGGCGACCTCGCGCATGTCGGCCGGTGTGAACAGGTAGCTGCCGGCGCGCAGGACGTCCACGCCCTCCACCTCGACGCCGGGATCGGCCGGGAGCCGCCCGAGGAGGTCGCCGGCCGCGTCCTCGGCCAGGCCCACCCCTTGCGTGTCCCGGCGGGTGGCGATGGTCCCTCCCGTGGACAGGACGATGACCTTGGACACGCGACGGCCTCCTCGGGAACGCGATTGCCCAAACGTTTGGGCCAAACGTTTGGTAGCATCTGACCTGCGCCTATGGGATGTCAATAACTCAGCGTTAAAATCAAGAAAACCGCCGGCCGCCCGCCCCGGCACACGAACCGGGCGAGCCAGAGTTCACCGGAGGCCGAGGGGCATTGGGTGCGGAGAAGGCACGACCGGTAACCCTGCAGATGATCGCCGACCAGCTCGGTCTGCATGTCTCCACCGTGTCACGCGTGCTGCACGCCAAGCCGGGCGAGGGGCTCCGGGCGGCTTCCAGCCCGACCGTCGAGCGGGTGCGCCGGCTCGCCGACGAGCTCGGATACCAGCGCAACCCCCATGCCATGAGCCTGCGCACGCAGCGCAGCAACCTCATCGGCGTCCTCGTCCCCCGCCTGTCCGACATGGTTCTCGCGACCATCTACGAGGGCGTCGAGGAGGCCGCCGCCGAGCACGGCCTGTCCACGTTCGTCACCAACACCCGCGACGTCCCCGAGGTGCAGCGGGCCCGGACCGAGATGGTCCTCGGCCGCCGCGTCGACGGCCTGATCTTCGGTGACGCCCACTCCGACTCGTCGTTCCTCGACGAGGTGGCCGCGCGCGGGGTCCCGTTCGTGCTGGTCAACCGGCGGGCCGGCGGACATCCGGCGGTGGTGTGCGACGACTACCTGGGCGGCCGGATGGTCGCCGACCACCTGTTGGAGCAGGGCCACGAGGACGTGGCGGTGGTGGCCGGCGAGCCGTACGCCAGCACGGGCATCGACCGCACCGGCGGCTTCGCCGACCGCTTCCGCGAGGCGGGGCTGCCGATCCCCGCGCACCGGATCGTGCACTCCCGCTTCGACGCCCAGGGCGGGCGCGCGGGCACCGAGCGGCTGCTCGCCACCGGCCCCCGCCCGTCGGCCGTCTTCGTGGTCAACGACTTCGGGGCCATCGGCACGATCGGCGCGCTGCGCGACCACGGGCTGCGGGTCGGCGCCGACATCGCGGTCGTGGGGTTCAACGACACGCCACTGGCGGCCGAGCTGCCGGTGCCGCTGACCACGGTCCGCTCCCCCATGCGGGAGATGGGCCGCCGGGGGCTGCGGCAGCTCGTCCGCGTCCTCGGGGGCGAGCAGGCCCAGAGCGAGCTGCTCCGCCCCGAGCTGATCGTCCGCGCGTCGAGCGACCCCACGCTGTACGAGCGGCTGACGACCGGGACCGTGGGCTAACGGCCGGGCAGCACCTCGGCGAGCTGCGGCACGCGGGCGCGGTAGCCGTCGAGGAGCCGGCGGGCCGTCCCCACCGAGTCCACCAGCGGGTGCAGCGCGAACGCCTCGACCGCCAGCCGCGACGAGCCGGTCAGGGCGGCCTCGATGGCCGTCTGCTCCACCGCCTTGACCTGCTGGACGAGCCCCAGGAACCGGCCGGGCAGCGGCCGGGTGGCCAGCGGCCTGACCCCCGAGCCGTCCACCGCGCACGGGATCTCGACCACCGCGTCCTCCGGCAGGCCCGGCACGGCCACGCCGTTGCGCACGTTGAGGATCATCGTGGCGGGCTCGCCGCGGGCGATCGCCGCCATGAGCGCCAGCGCGATGCCCTCGTACCCGCCCGCCTCCAGGTCGGCGGCGTCACGCTCGCCGGCGTCGGTGACGTCGCGGGCCTCGGCCATGTACGACTCGTCCCGCTCCCTGCGCGCCCGGGTCCACTCGGCCAGGGCCTGTCCGGGCCGCTCGCGCACCGCCGCGTAGAACCGCTCCTGCTGCTCCAGCAGGGACTCGCCGCGGGTGCGGCCCGAGGTCGCGGCGACGGCCTCGCGGGTGAAGTAGTAGTAGTACAGGTACTCGTTGGGCAGCGCCCCCAGGGTGCGCACCCAGTCGGGGCCGAAGATCCGCGCCTCCTCCACCTGCCGCAGCGCCGTGTCGTCGGCCAGCAGGCCGGGCAGCACGTCACGGCCCTGGTGGGACAGGCCGCGCAGCCAGCCTAGGTGGTTGAGGCCCACGTAGTCGGGCGACACGCGGGCGGGGTCGAGCCCGAGGGCGGAGGCGGCCCGCCGGACCAGGCCGATCGGCGAGTCGCAGATGCCGACCACGCGGTCGCCGAGGACGCGGCGCATGGCCTCGGTGACCATGCCGGCCGGGTTGGTGAAGTTGATGACCCACGCGCCGGGGGCGAGGGCTGCCACCCGCTCGGCCACGCGCACCGCGACCGGGATCGTGCGCAGGCCGTAGGCGACCCCGCCGGGGCCGGTGGTCTCCTGGCCGAGCAGGCCGAGGTCCAGCGCGACCCGCTCGTCGGCGGTGCGGCCGGCCAGGCCGCCGACCCGGATGGCGGAGAAGACGAAGTCGGCGTCGCGCAGCGCGGTGTCGAGGTCGGTGGTGACGCACACCAGGGGCGGGTCGTCGTGCCCCGCGGCGAGCTGCGCCAGCACGTGGCCGACGGCCTCCAGGCGCTCGGGCGACACGTCGTACAGCACCACCTCCTCCACCCGGGGCTTGGCGGTGTCGCGCAGCAGCGCGCCGTACACGAGCGGGACCCGGAAGCCCCCGCCTCCCAGAACGGCCAGTCTCATCCGATCTCCTCACAGGCTCGCGTCGTCACACGGGTCGTCGCACGGGTCGTCGCACGGGTGGTCGTACGGTCGTCATGCCAGCAGGATCTCGGCGCCGGCGTCCGCGCAGGCGCGCAGCGTGGACGGGTCGGCGCCCTCGTTGGTGACGAGCACGTCCACGTCCTCCGGCCCGCACACCCGCAGCGCCCCCGTGCCGGGGAACTTGTGCCGGTCCACCACCAGCACGACCTGCCCGGCCGCGGCGATCATCGCGCGCTTCAGCGGCACCTCGGCGAGGGTGGTGTCCACGAGCTGGCCGTCCGCGCGGACCCCGCTCCCTCCCAGGAACACCCGGTCCGCGCACACCTGTCCGAGCGCCTCCTCGGTGAGCACGCCGACCAGCGAGTGGTACGGCCGGCGCAGCATCCCGCCGAGCAGCAGCAGCTCGACCACCGGGTCGTCGCGGAGCACGTCGAGGACGGCGAGGCTGGAGGTGACCACGGTGACGCGTCGCCCGCGCAGCCGGCAGGCCAGCCGCATCGTGGTCGTGCCGATGTCGAGCAGGACGACGTCGCCGTCGCCGATGAGAGTCGCGGCGCGCGCGGCCACGGCCTCCTTGTCCTGCTCGTCGACCACGGCCACCTCGGCGAAGGGCCGGTCGGCGTCGGCGTCGGCGCCGGCCAGGGCACCGCCGCGCACGCGCCGGAGCGTGCCGTCGCGGTCGAGCACCTCCAGGTCGCGGCGGATGGTGGACGGGCTCACGCCCAGCTGTGCCGCCAGGTCACGGACGCTGGTCGCCCCCGAGAGCCGGACACGGCGCATGATCTCCGCATGCCTGAGGTGCTGGAGCACGATCGGATTCTAACAGTCAAACACGCGCATGAACGAGCATCTTCTACCATTTGCTCACACGAAACACTTGATGTACGCGAGTAAACGTGCAAGATTGCGCACATCTCGGTCTGTCGAGGAGGTCCCATACCCGTGTCTGTCCAGGCGTACGACCCTCTCGCCGATCAGCGGAGCCCCGGGGCCCCGCAGTTCGACGTCTTCCTAGCGGGCACCGTCTTTCTCGACATCGTGTTCACCGGCCTGCCCGCGATGCCCGCCGCGGGCACCGAGACGTGGGCCGAGGGCATGGGCTCGTGTCCGGGAGGCATCGCCAACCTCGCCATCGCCACCAGCCGGCTGGGCCTGCGCACGTCGCTGGCCGCCGCGTTCGGCGACGACGACTACGGTGACTTCTGCTGGCGCACGCTCGCCGAGCAGGAGGCGGTGGACCTGTCCAAGTCGCGGCGGTTCGAGCACTGGCACACGCCGGTGACCGTCTCCATGGCCGTCGACCGCGACCGGAGCATGGTGACCCACGGCCATCCCGCGCCCATGTCGGCCTCCGACATGATCGGCAATCCGCCCCGGTCCAGGGCCGTGATCGTGACGCTCTCCGCCGAGGAGCCGCTCGGCGCGCCGCCCGGCGCCGCGTGCAACTGGGCCGAGCTGGCCCAGCGCGAGGGCGCCCTCATCTTCGCCGACGTGGGCTGGGACCCGTCGGGCGCCTGGTCCCCGTCGCTGCTGGACCAGCTCTCGGTCTGCCACGCGTTCATGCCGAACGCGGTCGAGGCGATGGCCTACACCGGCACCGACAACCCGCGCGACGCCCTGTACGCCATCGCCGACAAGGTGCCGCTGGCCGTCGTCACGGACGGCGCGAACGGGGCCATGGCCATCGACTCGACGACCGGCGAGGAGGCGTACGTGCCCGCCCCCCGGGTGCGGGCCCTCGACCCGACGGGCGCCGGCGACGTCTTCGGCGCCGGCATCGTGCTCGGCACCCTGCGCGGGTGGCCGCTGGCCGATCGGCTGGCGTTCGCCGGGGTGTGCTCCGCGCTGGCCGTCCAGCAGTTCGGCGGGTCGCTGGCCGCGCCGGGCTGGGGCGACATCGCGGACTGGTGGCACGGGGTGCGGGGCGCGGCCGGGAGCGGCGGCGCCTACGGTGACTCGCTGGCCCGCCGGTACGCCTTCCTCGACCGGCTCGTGCCGGCCGTCCCGGTGGGCGCGGTGCGCCGGGCCGCCGCCACGATCGCCCGGCACGCCGACCTGGAGAAGCCCGCTCCGGAGGCGCCCACCGAGCCCGACGTACCGGCCGCGCCGCGCGTGCCCGTTCAGAAGGAGTAGCACCATGATCACCCCGACGCGTGAGGGCCGGACGCGAGGCCACCGCGCTCCGCGGAGGCGGGGCGCGCTCGCCGCGCTCGCGGCCGGTGTCCTGGCCCTCGCCGCCACCGCGTGCGCGCCCGGCTCCTCGGCCCCGCCCGCGCCGACCCCCGACCAGCCGGCTCCCTCGGCCGTGCGCACCGACGCCGGGTCCCTGGGCGATGTGACGCTCACCGTCTGGGACCAGGAGGTGCGCGGCGGGCAGGCCGCCCAGATGAAGCAGCTCAACGCCGCGTTCGAGGCCAAGTACCCCAACATCAAGCTCAAGCGGGTGTCCCGCTCGTTCGACGACCTCAACACCACCCTGCGCCTGGCGCTGAGCGGCAACGAGCCGCCCGACGTGGTGGAGGCCAACAACGGCCGCTCGTCGATGGGCCAGTTCGTCAAGGCCGACCAGCTCCTGCCGCTGGACTCCTACGCCGACGCGTACGGCTGGAAGAGCCGCTACCCGGAGTCGGTGCTGCGCTACTCCCGCTACAGCGCCGACGGCAAGGTGTTCGGCGAGGGCAACCTGTACGGCCTGCCCCAGGTCGGCGAGGTCGTCGGCGTCTTCTACAACCGCGCCAAGCTGACCAAGCTCGGCCTGGAGCCGCCGAAGACGTGGGCCGACCTCCAGACGGCGCTGGCCAAGGCCAAGGCCGCCGGCGAGGTGCCGATGCAGCTCGGCAACCTCGACAAGTGGCCCGCCATCCACGTGTTCGGCACCGTGCAGGGCCGCCACGTCCCGGCAGACCAGATCGCCACGCTGGCCTTCGGCCGCAAGGGCGCCTCGTGGACCACGCCGGAGAACGTCAAGGCCGCCGAGGAGCTGGTCGGCTGGGTGGACCAGGGCTACTTCGAGAAGGGCTTCAACGGCCAGGGCTACGACCCGGCCTGGCAGGCGTTCGGCAAGGGCCAGGGCGTCTTCCTCGTCGCCGGCACCTGGCTGCTGGCCGACCTGGACAAGGCCCTCGGCAAGGACCTCGGGTTCATGCTGCCGCCCGGCGCCACGCCGGACGCGCCGCCCGTCGCGACCGGCGGCACCGGCCTGCCGTTCGCGATCACCGCCAAGAGCCCCCATCCGGACGCCGCCGCGGCCTACGTCGACTTCATCACCAGCGCCGACGCCATGAAGGTGCTCACCTCCACCGGCAACCTGCCGGTCGCCGACACGGGGCAGCAGACCGTCGAGGCCGGGCCCCAGCAGGACGTCTTCACCGCGTTCGGCACCGCCACCAAGGAGAACGGGCTCGTGCCGTACCTCGACTACGCCACCCCCACCTTCGCCGACACCCTCGGCGCGGCGCTGCAGGACCTGCTCGCCAAGAAGGTCACGCCGAAGGAGTTCCTCGACACGCTGGAGAAGGACTACAAGACCTTCGCGGAGAGCAACGGGTGAGCAGGCGGGTGAGCATGGGCCGGCCTCCGGGAGAGCCCAGGCGCATCGCCTACCTGTACCTGCTGCCGGCGTTCGCCGTCTACGCGGCGTTCCTGCTCTACCCCATCGGCCGCGCGGTGCAGATATCCCTGTACGACTGGGACGGTCTCACCCTCGGCCGGTGGGCGGGCCTGGACAACTACACCGCGATCCTCTCGGACGAGCGGCTGCGGGCCGGGTTCGGTCACGCGCTGGTGCTGATCGTGTTCTACGCGGTGATCCCGCTGGCCATCGGGCTGACGCTGGCCGCGATCCTCAACCACGCCAAGGTGCGCGGGCTCGGGTTCTTCCGGACCGTGGTGTTCCTGCCGCAGGTGGTGGCCATGGTCGTGGTGGCCGTCGCCTGGCGGCGGGTGTACGCGCCGGACGGCACGCTGAACGCGGTGCTCGGCGCGCTCGGCCTGGACGGGCTCACGCGGGGCTGGCTGGGCGACCACACGTTCGCGCTGCCGGCCGTCGGAGTGGTGGGCACGTGGTTCGAGACGGGGCTGGTGACCGTGCTGCTGCTGGCTGGGATGAGCCGCGTGCCGATGGAGCTGTACGAGGCGGCGCGGCTCGACGGGGCCGGCGCGGTCAGGGAGTTCTTCGCGGTCACGCTGCCGTCGGTGCGCGGGGAGATCGCCGTCGCGCTGACGCTGACGGTGATCGCCGCGCTGCGGACCTTCGACCTGGTGTACGTCACCACGCGCGGCGGGCCCGGCGACTCGACGTCGGTGCCGTCGTTCGAGGTCTACCACCGGGCCTTCGGGCTCGGCCAGGTCGGCTCGGCCGCGGCGATCGGCGTGACGCTGACCGTGGTCATCTTCGCGATCTCGTTCGCGGTCAACCGGCTGGCCGACAGGGGGACCTCGTGATCTCGCGTACCGAGCGGGTGGCGAACTACGTCATCCTGTGGGCGTTCGCCGCGTTCGCGCTGTTCCCCGTCGTGACGATCCTCGGCGCCGCGCTCGGCCCGGACGACGCGGGCCCGGCCGGACAGGGGTTCGAGCCGCACCTGGGCAACTTCGCGGCGGCGTGGGAGGCCGGCCGGTTCGGCACGTACCTGCGCAGCAGCCTCGCCGTGTCGTCGTTCGTCGTGGTGGTCAGCGTGGTGCTGTCGATCATGAGCGGGTACGCGTTCGGCACCATGCGCTTCCGCGGCCACACCGTGCTGTTCTACCTGTTCATGCTCGGGATCATGATGCCGAGCGAGGCCATCGCGGTGCCGCTCTACTTCGACCTGCGCTCGCTCGGCCTCATCGACACGTTCTGGTCGGTGGCGCTGCCGCAGGTGGCGCTGTCGGTGGCGTTCGGCACGTTCTGGATGAGGGCCTACTTCCGGGCGAGCAGCAGGGCGATCGCCGAGGCCGCCCGCATCGACGGCGCCTCGACGTGGCGCACGCTGTGGCAGGTGCTGGTGCCGCCGGCCCGGCCCGCCATCGTCACCTTGATCGTGCTGGTCTTCATGTGGACGTGGAACGAGTTCCTCATCCCGTTGATCATGGTGACCAGCGAGTCGCTGCGGACGGCTCCACTGGGCCTCGCCTTCTTCCAGGGCCAGTACACCTCGGGCTTCACCCTCCTCGCGGCCGGATCGGTCATCGTGGCCACCCCGGTCGTGGTGTTCTACCTGTTCCTGCAGCGTCACTTCGTTCGCGGGCTGCTCCAGGGGGCGGTCCGCGAGTAACCCACCCGGAGGTCCCTTTGCGCAGACCCTCGCCACCCCCCTCACCTCGCCGATGGGCGGTCCTCACCGCCGCGGCGTCGCTCGTCCTCGCGCTCGCCCCCGCCCCGCCCGCGTCAGCGGACCCGGCCGCGTCAGCCGACCCGGCCGCGACCGGCTCCGGGCCGGCGGCGGACCTCGACGTGCTGTTCGTCGGCGCCCACCCCGACGACGAGGCGTTCAGCCTCTCGACGCTCGGCCAGTGGAACGAGGACCACCACGTGCGCACCGGCGTCGTCACCGTCACCCGGGGCGAGGGCGGCGGCAACGCCGTCGGCCCCGAGGAGGGCCCGGCGCTCGGCCTGATCCGCGAGGCCGAGGAACGCACGGCCGTCGGCGGGGCCGGGGTCCGCGACGTGTTCAACCTCGACGACGTCGACTTCTACTACACGGTCAGCGCCCCGCTCACCGCCCAGATCTGGGGCGACGACACGCTGGAGAAGGTCGTCCGGATCGTCCGGCAGACCCGTCCCGAGGTCCTGCTGACCATGGACCCGGCCCCCTCCCCCGGCAACCACGGCAACCACCAGCAGGCCGCGCGCCTGGCCCTGCAGGCGTTCTACGCGGCGGCCGACCCCAAGGCGTACCCGGAGCAGATCACCCGCGAGGGACTGCGGCCGTTCGCGCCCGCCAAGGTGCTCCTCGGCGGCGGGCGCGGCACGTCGCGCACCGGCCCCGACTGCGCCGCCACCTTCCGCCCCGCCAACCCGGCCCAGAACGTCTACGGCGTGTGGAGCGGACGCCCCTCAGCGAGCCACAGCGGCCGGACGTGGGCCGCGATCGAGCGCGACTCCCAGCGCGCGTACGCCTCGCAGGGCTGGGCCGTCTTCCCCGACGTGCCCGCCGACCCGGCCCAGCTCGGCTGCGACTTCTTCACCCAGGCGGACGCGCGGGTGCCGTTCCCCGAGCCGGGCACGGCCGCCGCCGCGGCGCCCACCGCGATCCTCGACGGCGCGCTGGTGCGGGCGAGCGGCGCCGTGCCGCTCGGCACGCTGCTCGACCTGCGTCCCGGCACGTTCGACGTCCGCCCCGGCGCGGCGTTCACCGTCAAGGTCACCGCGACGGCGCCGCCGCGCGAGCCGCTGGGCCGCTCCACCGTGGCACTGCGCGTGCCCGACGGCTGGAAGGCCGACGGCTCCGGCGACCTGGGCCGGCTCACGCCGGGACGCACCGGCACGGCGACGTTCACCGTGACCCCGCCGAAGGGCGCGGCCCCCGGTGATCGGGCGCGGCTCGCCGCGACGCTCACGACGGAGCGGGGCACCGGCCACACCGACCGGCAGGTCGAGGTGAGCCCGGCCGTGCGCGGCGTCCAGCAGCTCCTGCCGCAGGTCGGCCAGTACGAGAAGTGGGCCGCCGAGGTCGGCGTGCCGCAGCTTCGCGGCCTGGTCACCCCGGTTCTCACGCTCCCGTCCGGCGGCTCGCGCCAGGTCGGCGTCGTCGTCACCAACGTCAGCGACGCGGCGCAGTCCGGCACCGTGCGCCTGGACCTGCCGGCGGGCTTCACCGCCGACCGGGCGGAGGCGCCCTACAGCGGGCTGGCCGCCGGGGCCTCGGCGACGGTCACGTTCACCGTCACCAACACGGACGCCTCGCTGAAGACGTCCAACGACGGCGGCGACTACGCCTACACGATCACCACGACCGGCTCCGACGGCTCCAGCGTGACCAAGCCGGCCCTGGAGCTCGTCCCCGCGACGGCCATCCCGCGGGCCGCCTCGGCGCCCGCCGTGGACGGCGCGGAGGGCGACGGCGAGTACACCGGCAAGGCCCTGGACATCTCCCGCCTGTGGGAGGGGACCGCGTGCTCGTCGGCGGCCGACTGCTCCGGCACGGCCAAGGTCACCTGGCACGACGACACCCTCTACCTGCTCGTGCAGGTCAAGGACGACGTGCTCGGCACCCGGCTGGCCGCCTCCGACTGCAAGCGGCACTGGCGCACCGACGCGGTCGAGGTGACGATCGACCCGCGCGGCACCTCCGAGAACACCTCCACGACGTTCAAGGCGGCGGTGCTGCCGGTGACGTCCGAGGGGCCGCCGTGCGCGCTGCGCGACGCCGACAACCACCAGGGGCCGGCCACGGGCGTGCGGATCGCGTCCAAGGTGTCGTCCGGCGCGTACGCCGTGGAGCTGGCCGTCCCGATGGAGCAGCTGCCGGGCGCGGTGGACCCCGCCCACCTCGGGCTGAACATCCTCGTGTACGACTCCGACACCCAGGACAAGACCGGCCAGACGCGCATCGGCTGGTCGACCTGGGGCGGCGTCCAGGGCGACCCGTACCGGTGGGGCGTCGCGACACTGCCCGGCTACCAGCCGCCGGCGGGCCGGCCCACCACGCCGCCCGACCCGGTGATCCCGGCCACCGGCCTGTCGAGCCTGGACTCGCCGCAGTCGCTGGAGCAGGCGGTCCGGCTCGGGCTGCCGCTCGCGGGCGGCCCGGCGGCGAAGGCGTCCGAGAGCGGCCGGGTGAGCGCCGCCACCCCTGGCGCCACCGGGGGCCAGGGCTCGGTGAGGGTGACGCTGCGGGCAGGTGGCGCCGGTGAGGCGCACCTGTTCGTCCGCGACGCCCAGGGCACGGCGGGCAGCCGGGTCGTCAAGGTCGGCGGGAAGGGCGTCACGACCGTGAGCGTGCCGCTGACGCGGGCGCTCGGCGCCGATCCGGCCGTCGTGGCCGGCTGGCTGGCCCCGGGCGGCGGCACCGCGGCCTCGCGGGTGACCGTGCGCTGACAACCTCGCGACAACGAAGGGAATCGCGGAAGCATGTCTTCCGCGATTCCCTCTAGCGTTGCCGGCATGGATCCCCTGCTCAGCCGCCGGGCCCTCAACCGGGCCACCCTCGCACGGCAACTGCTGCTGCGCCGTACCGGCCTGCCGGTGGTGGACGTCGTCGAGCACCTCGGCGGCCTCCAGGCGCAGACTCCCCACACCTGGTACACCGGCCTGTGGAACCGGATCGAGGACTTCGACCCCGCCTCGGCCTCCGGCCTGCTGGAGTCCCGCGCGCTGGTCCGCATGGCGTTGCAGCGCTCGACGATCCACCTGGTGAGCGCGCGCGACTGCCTGGCGATGCGGCCGCTGGTGCAGGTGGTCACGGAGCGGATGACCCGCACGACGTTCGGCCGGCGCCTGGCGGGCGTGGACCTGGACGAGCTGGCCGAGACCGGCCGAACGCTGCTGGCGGAGCGGCCCATGACGTTCGCCGAGCTGGGGCGGGCCCTCGCCGGGCGGTGGCCGGGCAGCGACCCGCACGCGCTCGGGCAGGGGGTGCGGTGGCTGGTGCCGCTGGCGCAGGTGCCGCCACGCGGGCTGTGGGGCAGGAGCGGCCCGGTCGCGCACGCCCCGGCCGACACGTGGCTGGACGGCCTCGACGTGCCACCCATGACGGCGGCCGTGCTGGTCACGCGCTACCTGGCGGCCTTCGGGCCGGCGACGGTGAAGGACGCGCAGACCTGGTCGGGGCTGACCCGGCTGGCGGAGGCGGTGGAGGGGATGGACCTCGTGCGGTTCCGCGGCGAGGACGGCCGCACGTACTACGACCTGCCGGACGCGCCCCGGCCGGACGAGGACGTCCCGGCGCCCGCCCGGCTGATGTACGACTTCGACAACCTGTTCCTGTCCCACGCCGACCGCTCCCGCGTGATCACGGGGACAGGGCTCCGCGCGCTCGGCGGGTTCATGGGGACGAACGTGATGCCGCGCCTCATCCTGGTGGACGGCTTCACGGCCGGGGACTGGACCGTCACCCGCGCCAGGGGCGTCTCCACGCTCACCCTCCACCGGTGGGAGCCGAGCGCCTCCTTCGACGAGGCCGAGGCTGAGGCGCGGCGGCTGCTGGAGTTCCTGGCCCCCGGCGACGAGCACCGGACAGCGGTGACCGACGGCCCCTCCAAGTCCTGACATGCCGTGCGATGTACAAGGGAGGGCCGCGAACAGTGGATCTATGCCCCCCACGGGCCGTATGTTGGCGAGCGTGCACGAGCGGAACCACCTCCGATGACCTCCCCCGCGACCGATCTGGTGACCTTCGGCGAGACCATGGCGCTGTTCGCCGCCCGCCGTACCGGCCCGCTCCGCTTCGCCCGTGACTTCGATCTCGGGGTGGGCGGCGCGGAGTCCAACGTCGCGATCGGCGTCTCCCGGCTGGGCCATCGCGCGGCCTGGGTGGGCCGGGTCGGCGCCGACGAGTTCGGCGACCTGATCCGGTCCACGCTGCTGGGCGAGGGCGTGGACGCCCGCGCCATCACCGACCCGGGCGCGCCCACCGGACTGATGATCAAGGGCAGGCGCACCGCCGAGCTCGTGGACGTGCGCTACTACCGCTCCGCGAGCGCCGGCTCCCGCCTGTCGCCCGGCGACCTCGACCCGGACCTCGTCGCCGGCGCCCGTGTGCTGCACGTGTCCGCGATCACGCCCGCGCTGTCCGGCTCCGCCCGGGAGGCCGTCCGGCACGCGATGGCGCTGGCGCGCTCGGCGGGCGCGCTCGTGTCGCTCGACGTCAACTACCGGGCGGCGCTCTGGTCGCCCGCGGAGGCCGGGGCGTGGCTGCGGGAGACGGTCGCGGACGTGGACGTGCTGTTCGCCACCGGGCCCGAGGGCCGGCTGATCGCCGACGTGGAGGAGCCGGTCGAGCTGGCCCGCGCCCTCGCCGCCCTCGGCCCCCGGCACGTGCTGGTCAAGGCGGGCGCGGAGGGCGCCCTGGAGCTGTCCGACGGCGTGGTACGGCACGCCGAGCCGTACCGGGTGACGGAGGTGGACCCGGTCGGCGCGGGTGACGCGTTCGCGGCGGGCTGGCTGGCCGGCTGGCTGTCGGGCCACGACCCCGAGGAGCGGCTGCGCACGGCCTGCGCGGCGGGCGCGTTCGCGGTCACCTCGCAGGGCGACTGGGAGAGCCTGCCCCGCCCCTCCGACCTGCACCTCCTCCAGCGCGGCACGGACGACGGCGTCAGCAGGTAGCCGCCCCGCGCTCCTTCGCGGGCTCCGGCACGGCGGCCTCCGTCAGCGCCGGCATGTTTTCCAGCGGCGCCTGCTCCAGCGGCGCCTGCTCCAGCCTCGGCTGACTGTCTCCTTCGATCTCGCCCGGCCCGGCCCGCTCTTCCCGAGGCTGCTCGGCCACCTGTCCGGTGGCCTGCGTGGCGCGGTCGAAGAAGCGCAGCAGCTCCACCGGCAGCGGCATGATCAGGGTGGAGTTCTTCTCGGCGGCGACCTCCACCACGGTCTGCAGCAGGCGCAGTTGCAGCGCGCCGGGCGTCTTCGACATGATCTCGGAGGCGTCGGCGAGCTTCTGGGAGGCCCGCAGCTCCCCGTCCGCCACGATCACCCGGGAGCGCCGCTCGCGCTCGGCCTCCGCCTGACGCGACATGGAGCGCTTCATGGTCTCCGGAAGCTGGACATCCTTGATCTCGACCCGATCGATGTGGATGCCCCACCCCAGCGCCGGGCTGTCGATCATCAGGGCGAGGCCCCTGTTCAGCTCCTCGCGGTTGGTGAGCAGGTCGTCCAGTTCGCTCTTGCCGATGATCGAGCGCAGCGACGTCTGCGCCACCTGCTCCACCGCGTACAGGTAGTTCTGGACCTCGATGGTGGCCCGCAGCGGATCCTGGACCCGGAAGTAGGCGACCGCGTCGACGCGGACGGAGACGTTGTCGCGGGTGATGCCCTCCTGCGTGGGGACGGGCATCGTGACGATCTGGACGTTGACCTTCTTCATCCGTTCCGCGAACGGGATGAGCATTCTCAGCCCGGGCTCCCGGACCTCCTTCTGGGCCCGGCCGAAGCGGAAGACGATGCCCCGTTCGATCTGGTTGACGACCCGCACGCTGCTGAGTGCCACCACGATGACGAAGAAGGCGATCATGATGAGAATGATGTTGATGTCCATGACGGCATCCCTTCCATGTCGAGCCTAGGCCCGGAAGAACCGTCATGGGAGGGTGCGGCCGACGTCGCCGGAAGTCAGCCCACCGGCGTCACGTCGACGCCGCCGCACACCGGGCCGCCGGGGAGGCGGACGGTCACGCCGGGCCCTCCGCCCGGGGGCGTCGCGCGCAGCCGGGCCGGGCTGACGCATCCCGGCTCGACGACCGTCCAGTGCAGGACGGAGCTCACGCTCGCGCCCGGCTCCAGGGTCGCCACCTCGCCGGGCCCCTCCAGGTTCCGCACGCTCACCGGCATGAGGCCGCCGTCCGCGTCGAGCAGGGCGATGCCCGGATGGCCGGACAGGACGCAGGCGGCGCCGGACACGTTGGTGAAGGTCAGGGGGACGTACCGGCTGCCCGCCCCGGGGTCCACCCGGCCGAGCCGTACCCGGAGGCCGCCGGCGGAGCAGACGTCCGCGCCGGCCGGGCGCCCGGTGGTGGACGACACGGGGGCGGACGACACCGGGGCGGAGGACGCGGGGCGTGTCTGGGTGCAGGCGGTGCCCGCCGTCAGCAGCAGCCCGCCGATAATCCCGGCAATCCCCAGCTTTCTCATCAACACCACTTATGCCCATCCAGAGCCCACCCAACTCCGCCAATCAGCCACGTAAGTGCAGCTAACGGGCATCGTCCCGCGCCCGCGCACCGGCGGCTGCTCAAGCTCGTCGGGCAGCCCCCGAGCCACGGGTGAACCAGACCGCGGCCACCCCGCACAGCACGGCCGCCAGCAGGAGCGAGAATGCGAAGCCGGTCACCCTTCCCAGGCCGGCGAAGGCGCCCATGAGGGCGACCCCGAGCGTGGCGCCCGTCTGGCGCACGGCGTTGAGCAGCCCTCCGGCCGCCCCGGCCGTGCCCTCGGGCGCCGCGGCGATGACGGCGGCCGCCAGGGCGGGCAGCACGAGCGACACCCCCGTGCCGGTGAGCAGCAGCCCCACGGCCAGCCACCCGTACCCCGCCTCGGCCGCGACCGCCCAGGCCAGCCCGCCGCCGCCCGCGGCGAGCAGCGCCAGCCCCACCAGGATCGGCGGGCGCGGGCCGACACGGGCGACGATCCGGCCGGTCAGCGGCGGGTTGACCGCGAACGGCAGGGTGAGCGGCAGGAACGCCAGGCCGCTGGCCACCGCGCTGAGGTGACGGCCCTGCTGCAGCAGCAGCGGCAGGACGAAGAGGCTGCCGTTCAGGGTGAAGCTCACCGCCGCCCCGGCGGCCAGCCCGGCCCGTACGCCGCCGCTGCTCAGGAGCGGCCGGTTGAGGACGGGGGCGTCGCTGCGCCGTTCCAGGACCACGAACGCGCGGGCGGCCAGCGCCGTGGCGATGGCGGAGACGGCCGCGTGCGCCCAGGACCGCGAGCCCGCGGCGATGAGCGCGTCGGTCAGCAGCGCGAGCACCGCGCAGGCGGCCAGCTGGGCCGGCCAGTCGATCCGCCGCTCGCCGCGCGGGCACGCCAGGCCCCGCCCCGCGGTCAGCGCGAGCACCAGCAGGCCGATCGGCACGTTCACCAGGAAGATCGCCCGCCACCCGGCCAGGTCCACCAGCGCACCGCCCGCGACGGGGCCGGCGGCCACGGCCGCGCCGCTGATCGCCGCCCACGCCGCCACGGCGCGGGTCCGCTCGGCCGGTGCGGGGTAGAGCCGCGCGATGACGGCCATCGAGGCGGGCACGCAGGCGGCTCCCGCCGCCCCCAGCACCGCCCGCAGCCCGACCAGCACGCCCAGCCCCGGGGCGAACGCCGACAGCAGGGAGCCCAGCGCGAACACGGCCACTCCGGCGCGCAGCACCCGTTCGGCCCCGTAACGGTCGGCGACCGCCCCGGCCGACAGCAGCAGCGCGCCGAAGACCACGGTGTAGCCGGTGGTCGCCCACTGCAGACCGGCGACGGAGGTGCGCAGCGAGACGGCCAGGTCCGGCTCGGCGACCGAGAGCACGGTCATGTCGAGGAGCACCATGAAGTAGCCGAGCGACACACCGAGCAGCGCCGCCGCGCGCCCGCGACCCGGCGGGGCCGCGACGATGGAGGGAGAAGTCATGCGCCCCACTGTCCGGCCCGGCCCGCACCCCCTCCACCGGCAGTGCCGAAGCCCGCGTTCGGAATCTCCGAACGCCCTCGCTGCACCGGAGGCAGCGGGAAGCGGTGGATCTCGGCGCGGTGACCCGCCGAACCGGCGAACTTGGCGTCATCGGTGAGCAGCGGCACCCCCAGCACCTCGGCGAGCGCCACGTACATGCCGTCTTCTCCGGAATGCCGGAGCCGGTCCGGGCGGTTGGGACGGGCGTGGAGTTGCGTCAGTTGCGGACCTTCGAGGCCGTCGTACGGCACCGGACGGTCACCGACGCCGCCAACGCCCTCGGCATGGCCCCGTCCAGCGTCTCCGAGCAGATCCGCGTCCTGGAGAGGTCCCTCGGCGTGACGCTGTTCGACCGGACGCCGAAGGGGATGCTCCTGACCGGGGCCGGGCGCCGGCTGCAGGGCTGGGCGCGGCGCCTGCTCGACCAGGCCGAGCAGGCGCGCCGGGAGGTGGCGCGGCAGCCGGAGGACGTCCGGCTCGGCGCGCTGGAGACGATCGTCGCCGCGTGCGTGCCGCGGGTGCTGGGCAGACTGGCCGAGCGCCGTCCGGGGCTGCGGGTCGAGGTGCGGCCCAGTGTGAGCCGCGACGACCTGCTCGCCGACGTGACGTCCGGGCGGCTGGAGGCGGCGCTGGTCCTCGACACGGGCGACGCGCTGGGTGATCTCGGGTTCGCCCCGCCGCCCGCGCCGCTGACCTTCCTCGACGTCGACTCCGTCCCCCTCGTCCTGGTCGCCGCTCCCGGCCATCCGCTGCTCGAACGGTCCCCGCTGTCCCCGGACGACCTGTCCGGCGAACGGCTGCTGGTCAACGCGCCGGGGTGCTCGTTCCTCATGGCCGCCGACCGGCTCATCGGGCCCGGGCCGGAACGGCTCCCGGTGGGCGGGGTGCAGGTGATGCGCGCCTGGGCCGAGCAGGGCCTGGGCGTCGCGCTGCTGCCGGACTTCGCGGTGTCCGCCGCGCTCGCGGCCGGGACGCTCGCCCGGCTGCCGTTCCCGGCGCCGGATCTGGAGCTCCGGCTCGTCTGGCACGCCGACCGCGAGCACCTCCCCGGGCTCCGCGACGTCCTCTACGCGGCCGGCGCCCCGGGCTGACGCCTGTCCGCGGGTTCCCGGACGGCGCTCTCAGCGGCCGAACCCGCCGCGCGCGACCACCTCGATGGTCACCACGGTCGCCACCGCCTCGGCGGCCAGCAGCGCCACCAGCACCACGAGCTGCACGATCCCGGCCTGTACGGGACTCGCCCCGCCCAGCAGCATGCCCACGAACGCGCCCGGAAGCGTGACCAGCCCCACGGTCCGCGTCTGGTCCAGGGCGGGCACCAGCGCCTGGGCTGCCGCCGGGCGGCAGATCTCCAGCGCCGCCTCCCTCGGGCCGAACCCGAGCGACAGGGCCGCCTCCACCTCTCCTCTGCGCTGGACCAGCTCGTCCATGGCACGCCGCCCGGCCAGCGTGGTGGCGGTCAGGCAGCCACCGAGCAGGATCCCGGCGACCGGGATGATCACGATCCCGGCCGTGGTGATCACCCGGCCCGCGGCCAGGACGCCCAGCACCGGTACGGTGCCCGCCGCGATGGGCACCGCCGCCCACCACCCGGCCCGGCCGGGGGTGATGCGCCGGCCCGCGGTGAAGGCGGCGACCCCGTACATGAGCAGGATGAAGCCCGCCACCGCGGCGGAGAGGGTGACCACCCAGGCGATCACCGCGGACACCGCGCCGAGCTGTGCGGCCGCGCGCAGGCAGGCGGTGACGACGGCGCGTCCGTGACCGAGCCGGCCGAGCCACGCCACCAGCGTCGCCAGCACGACGAGGACGAGCAGCGCGACCGGCAGGAGCGGGGTGACGGTGATCAGCGATGAGGAGCGCACGACAAGCAGTCTGACGCCGCCCGCTGCTCCCGCCGGGAGGCGGGGCCCTTCCGGACCGGCCTTTCCCGGGCTACCATCGGGTCCATGACTGCCGGGTCGGCCATGCGCCGCGCACAGAACGGGCACCCGGCCGGCGTTTGATCACCGCGCGGGCCAGAGGCCCGCCCCCGTCGCGAGCAGTGCGGACAGCCACTCGTGACGGAATGGAGGTGACATGTATGAGCTGGCAGGATTTTCTCGCCCGTCACCAGGTCGGTGACGTCGTCGAGGGCGTGGTGACCAGTCAGGTGCCGTTCGGTTCGTTCGTCGAGTACGACGGCTTCACCGGTCTCGCGCCCCAGCAGTCCTGGCCCGTCGGCAGCCGCGTCTCGGTCAGGATCCTCGCGATCGATTCCGAGAGGCAGCGGTTCAGCCTGGCCGGAGTGTGAGTGAGCGCTGATCCGGGGGAAGGGCACTCCCCCGGATCAGCCGCCTGAGGTCAGTCCGTCGGCGAGGGCGCCTCGGTGCCGAAGCCGTCGAGCGAGCGGCGCTCCTCAAGACTCAGCGTCTCCTGGAACACCGTGATGTGCAGCCCGGCGGGGGCGTCGAGCCGCGCGTTCAGGGACTGCCACGGGGTGAGGGTGGGCGGCGCGACCTGCTCGGCGCCGGCCTCCACCAGCCGGTCCGTGGTGCCCTGGGCGTCGTCGACCTCGAACGCGATCCGGATCCTGGGCGCCACCTGGCGGCCGACCTCGACCTCGTCGATGAACTCCTTCTGGGCCGTGTTCGCGATCTCCAGGGTGGCGCGGCCGGCGTCGAGGATCGCGACCCGGGCATCCCCGTCGTTGGAGAACGCCGCCTGCTCGGGCAGCCCCAGCACGTCCCGGTAGAACGCGAGCGCCGCCTCGTAGTCCTCGGCCTCGACGACGAGGCGGAGCTGGCGGACGGGGGACGGCTTGTCCTCGGCTGTGGTCATGGGAGGCTCCTGCTCTTCACGTGCTCGATGCTTCGTCGAGGAACAACCGCCGCGACGCCTGAGCCGTTCCCGTCATGCGTCCTGCGGCGTGGCGGAGACCGCGGCCGCGGGAGCCTTCCGCCGTACGGCGAAGGGGGAGATCGCGGCGCCGATGACGGCGGCGGCCGCGCTGAGCCAGAACAGGGTGGTGAAGGCGGAGTCGGGCACGCCCACGGCGCGTCCGGAGGTGCTGGAGACGATCACCGCGGCGGCGAGCTGGCTGCCGATGACGCTGCCGACGGTGCGGGAGATGTTGTTGATGCCGTTGGCGGTGCCGGTCCGGGTCAACGGCACGATGTCGGCGATCAGCTTGGGCAGCGCGCCCATGACAAGCCCCGATCCGGCCCCGACGATCCCGTAGAACACCAGATGCTCCCATCGAGCGGTGTGCGCCATGGCGATCAGTACGGCCCCCGTGGTGAACAGCAGGAATCCGCCCGCCAGCGGCCAGCGCGGACCGAGGACCGAGGTGATCCGGCCGACGGCCATGCCGGCAGGGATGATAGCCAGCATGCCCGGGAGCAGCAGCAGCCCGGCGACGGTGACGGACGTCCCGAACCCGGCGCCGTCCGCCCCCGGCCGCTGCTGGGCGAACAGCGGCATGGTCAGGTAGAAGAAGTAGGATCCCGCTCCGAACAGCAGGGCGGCGGCGTGCGTGACCAGCATGGGCGGGTCGGTCAGCTCGCCGACGTCGATGAGCGCGTCCTTCCTGGCCCGCTCCACCACCATGAGCCCGCCGAGCAGCAGCACGCCGAGGGCGAACAGGCCGAGCACCCACCCCGACGTCCAGCCCCATGAGGGCCCCTGGGTGAGGGCGAGCAGCACCGCGACGAGGCCCGCGGCGAGGAGCGCGGCCCCAGGCAGATCGAGGCCACCCGAGGCGGTGTGCCTGCTGACGGGCACCCACCGCGTCACCATCAGCAGGCTCACCACCGCCAGCAGCGCGCCGAGGACGAACAGATACCGCCAGGACAGGTGGTCGGCCATCAGCCCGCCGACCACCAGGCCGAAGCCCGCGCCGGCGCCGACGACGCCGGACACCAGTCCCATCGCGAACGGCAGCCGCTCCCGGGGCAGAGCCTCCCGCAGGATCGCCATGGACAGCGGCACCACCGCCAGCGCCGCGCCCTGGACGACGCGGGCGGCGATGAGCTGGCCGATGTTCTGCGCCATGGCGGCCCCGGCCATACCGGCCGCGTACGCGACCAGCACGCCGATCATCACCTGCCGCTTGCCGTACAGGTCGCCCAGGCGGCCGAGCAGCGGCGTCAGCACGGCGCTGGAGAGCAGGAACGCGCTCAGGATCCAGGCGGACCAGGCCCGGGTGGTTTCCAGCTCCCGGGTCAGGAGCCCCAGGGTGGGGACCACCACTGTCTGCATCAGCGAATAGCCGAAGACCGCCGTGACGAGCGTGACCATGACTCCGGTGACGTTCGCGGCGGGGTCCGTCGTGGGGGACGCGGTCATGAAGACCCCTTCTAGTTCGTAGTACGTATAGTTGGCTATGCGAACTACAGTAGTTGGTAGCGCGAACTATCGTCAATTAGACTGAGCGGAGGAGGTGCCATGACCAGCACGACGGGCACAGAGGCCGACGTACACCTGGACTTCGCCGCGGCGTTGGTGCGCATGTCGCATGTGGTGCAGTACGTCTTCGCCGACGTGAGCCGCGAGCACGACATCACCCCGCAGCAGGCGCAACTGTTGTGCCTGCTGATCGGCGGCCCGGTCGGCATGACCGAGCTCAGCAGGCTTCTCCATCTGGAGAAGTCCAGCCTCACCGGACTCGTCGACCGCGTGGAGCGGCGCGGGCTGGTTACCCGGGTCCGCGACCTGGAGGACCGCCGCGCCTGCCGGATCGAGCTGACGCCGGAGGGCACACGGCTCGCCGTCGAGTCGCACGAGCAGATCACCCGGAAGCTCACCACTCTGGGCGAGGTGCTGCCGGACGCCGACAGGCAAGGGTTCGCCGCCGTCGTCACACACCTGCTCACCCGGTACGCGACCCAGCAGTAGGCCACCGTGCGGCCCGTGACGATCGCCGCCGGCTCCGGCTCCTCAAGCGCGGATGATCTCCATGGCCACCCAGTCCTTGATCATTCGTGGCCCGGTGGTCACACGCAGGCCACCTGAGCTCATTACCTTGCCCTCACCTTTGTGCCGATGTGCCGACGTGAGAGGCGGATCACCCGTGGGAGAGCCCTTCCAGCTGATGCTCGACGAGCTGACCGCGGAGTACGAGCGGCAGCTGCGTCGCGTCCGGGACGCCTACGGCAGGCTGGCCGAGCTGGAGGCCACCGCGCGGTCGGGCGACGGGATGGTCACGGTCAAGGTGGGACCGCGCGGAAAGGTGCGGGCCATCGAGCTGAACCCACGGGTCTACCGCAAGCTGTCCCCCTCGGAGCTCTCCCACGAGATCATGACGCAGATCGAGCGGGCCACCGCGTCCGTGACCGCGAGCTCGCAGGAGCTCATGGGCCCGCTGGTGCCTGACGACGTCCCGGTCGAGGAGCTGCTCGGCGAGGGTGCCGTCCTCGCGTACCACCCGCCCCGGCCGGGCCGGGCATGAGCCGGGACGGTTGCTCCGTCGCCTGGGAGGCGTTACGGCGCCAGGGCTCGGTCGTCAGGGACCACTGTGATGAGGTGGCGGAGGTTGCGCGGACGCTCCGGCAGGCGTTCGACAGGGATCGGGCCACCCTGGGCGACGACGTGTACGGAGCGGAGCTGGCCGGGCGACTCCCCGGGATCGAGAAGGGGATCTTCGCCTCGAAGCCGGTCGTGTGGTCAGCGCACCTTCTCGCCCGCCGCGAGCGTGGCGACCATTCTGCGCAGGCGGGCCGCCCGCGTCTGCGGCGTCCTCGCGGTCATGAGCCGCAGGATGACCGTGTACCGGTCCGTCTTGCCGAGGGTGTCGAAGAAGGTCCTGGCCCGCTCGTCGCCCTCCAGTGCCATGGTCAGATCTTCGGGGACGGTGACGTTCCTCGGTGACTCGTACGCCGCGTCCCACCGCCCGTCCGCCTGGGCCGCCAGCACCGCCGCCAGGCCCGCCGGACGCATGCGGCCCTCGGCGAGGAGCTCCCCCACCTTGGCGACGTTCACCTTCGACCACACGCTCCTGGGCCGGCGCGGCGAGAACCGCTGCAGGTAGGACGCCTCGTCGCACGATCGGGTGTGGCTGTCGATCCAGCCGTAGCAGAGGGCGACGTCGAGGGCCTCGCCACGGGTCACGGACACCGTGCCCGACCCCTTCTTGGCGATCCTCAGCCAGATGTCGGCCGCCGATCCGTGATGCTCGGCCAGCCAGACCTCCCACTCGTCGGCGCTGCCGAACGCCATGACACTCGTGTCCGTGCCGGTGGTGGCGACGGGTCCTCGGGGCATCTGGATGTTCCCTTCCTCGGCTCGGGTGACGCCGGCGTCCTGCCGCGCACAGGGAACGCTACGAGGCATTGAGGAACGTCACGTTCCTCAAAGGAAGGGGAGAACGTCATACCTTCTTGACGACCGCTTCCCCGGGGAACCTGATCGACGCGTCATCGAGCGACGTCGGCGAACGCCGCGGCGTGGTCGCGGACGAAGTCGGCGATGTCGCGCGGGGGGCGGCCGAGCAGGCCGGCGACCGTGCCGGTGGTGAAGTCGCCCCAGCCGGAGACGTACGCCTGCGCGTACTCCTCCAGCATGTCGACGATCCAGGCGGGGACGCCGTGGCCGAGCAGCGTCTTGCGCTTGGCGTCGTCGCTGACCGGCAGGTACGTGACGGACCTGCCGAGGGCGTGACTCAGCCGGCCGGCGACCTCGTCGAACGTCAGCGAGCGCGGGCCGGTGAGGGTGTACGTCTCCCCGTGATGACGGTCCGGGTGGTCGAGGAGCACGCGGGCGGCGCACTCGGCGATGTCGCGTACGTCGATCATGCCGATCCGCGCCGAGGCCATGTTCAGCGCGAACGTGCCGGTGGCGGCGATGTCGCCCGCCTCGTTCAGCAGGTTCTGCATGAACCAGTGCGGGCGCAGGACCGTCCAGCGCATGCCGCATCGTTCGGTCTCCTGGTCGGACAGGGCGTGCAGTCTGCCGCTGCGGTTCGGCGCGTCGTGCGCCGCGCCGACGACGGACAGGCGCACGACGCGCTCCACACCGGCCTGGCGTGCGGCCCACATGACGTTCATGTTGTTCTCCGGAGCGCGCGGGCCGTTCGGGGTGAGCAGCCACACGTCGTGCACGCCCTCGAAGGCGGGCGGCAGCGACCGGGCGTCGTCGAGGTCGCCGACGAACACCTCGGCGCCCTGCCGGCGCGGGCCGTCCGCTCTGGACTCTTCGCGGACGAGAGCGCGAAGGTCCACATCGGCCCCTTCCAGCGCGGTCTGCAAGGCGGTGGACACGGTCCCGGTGGCTCCGGTGATCAGTACGGTGCGCGACACGCTCATTCTCCTGTGGTGGTGGGGATACGGACTGAGGTCTTCGAGGGCTTGCCTGCCGCCCGGTCGGCGGTGACGCGCTCCAGGCACCAGAGCACGACGGTTCCGGCAGACAAGAGGGCGCCCAGGACGCACACGCCGGTCCAGCCGCCGGTCAACCAGACGACCGAAGCCAGCGCGGAGCCCCCCGCGCCGCCGACGAACAGGGACGTCATGAAGGCGGAGTTGATCCGGTTGCGGGCCTCGGGCCGGAGCGCGTAGAGGACGTTCTGGCTGCTGTTGAGCACCGCCTGATGCGCCAGGTCCAGCACGATCACGCCGGCGAGCAGCCAGATCAGCGAGCGGCCGCCCGCCGAGATCGCCGCCCAGGACGCCACCAGCAGGACCGTGCCGGCGCCGGTCACGATCTGTACGAGCCCGCGGTCGGCCAGCCGCCCCGCCACCATGGCGGTCAGCGCGCCCACGGCGCCGACCAGCCCGAAGAGGCCGACAGCCGACTCCGACCAGCCGTACGGCGAGCCCACCAGCAGGAAGGTCAGCGCCGTCCACAGCACGCTGAACGAGGCGAGGCTCAACGCGGCGATACCCGCCCGCCAGCGCAGCAACGGCTCGTACCGGAACATCGCGACCGTCGAACGCAGCAGGCCCAGGTAGGACCGGCGTCCGCCGTCTCCCCCGAGCCGGGGCAGGAAGGTGCGCAGCAGCACGGCCATCAGCGCCATCAGCGCCGCGTTCATCCAGTAGACCGTCCGCCACCCGCCCAGCTCCGACAATGCTCCGGACGCGGTGCGCGCCAGCAACAGGCCGAGCATCAGCCCGGTCATCACCGTGCCCACCACCCGGCCACGCTCGGCCGGGTCCGCGAGCGTCGCCGCGAACGGCACCACCACCTGCGCTCCGACCGAGGTCAGCGCGGTCAGGGCCGTGCTGACGAGGAGCACCGTGCCGTTGGGGGCGGTGGCCGAGACCAGCAGGAACACCGCGGTCACCGCGTAGAGCGACACCGCCAGCCGTCGCCGCTCCATCAGGTCGCCGAGCGGCACCAGCAGGATCAGCCCCAGCGCGTAGCCGCCCTGCGCGGCCGTCACCAACAGCGCCGCCCGCGACGGCCCGATCGCCAGCTCCCGGCCGATCAGGTCAAGCAGCGGCTGCGCGAAGTAGTTCCCCGCGACCGCCAGCCCCGTCGCCACGGACATGAGCAGGAGCAGTCCGCGTGACAGGCCGCCGCCGTCCTCGTGAGGTCTCATCGCTGTCATGCCCCAAGCCTGGACGACAGGAGATCAATGAGTCCAACACATGCTTGTCATCGAAGCGATCGCGCATCACGATTGATCCATGGAGCTCCAGCAAATGCGCTATGTCGTCGCTGTCGCGGAGACGAGCAACTTCACCCGCGCCGCCGAGCAGTGCCTGGTCGTCCAGTCCGCGCTGAGTCACCAGATCGCCCGCCTGGAACGCGAGCTCGGCGCCAAGCTGTTCGAGCGCACCAGCCGTCGCGTCCAGTTGACCCCCGCGGGCGAGGCGTTCCTCCCCGCCGCCCGCCAGGCCCTCGACGCCGCCGAACGAGCCCGCGCCGAGGTGGCGGCCGCCGCCGGCGAGATCCGCGGCCGGCTCGCCGTCGGCGCCATTCCCACCGTCGCGGCGGTCGACCTCCCGACCGCGCTGCAGCACTTCCACCTGCGGCATCGGCAGGTGCGGATCAGCCTCCGCTCGGGCGCCAGCGAGGAGCTGACCGAACGGGTGCGGCAGGGCACCCTGGACGCCGCGTTCCTGGGACTGCCGGTGGGCGTACGACCCGAGGGCGTCCGCGGTCGCGAGCTGGGGCGCGGCGACCTCGTCGCCGTGGTGCCGCCCGGCCACCCGCTGGCCGACAGGGAACGCGTGGACCTGCGCCAGTTGTCGGACGAGCCGTTCGTCGACTTCCCCCCGGGCACCGCCGCGCGGGCCCAGTCGGACGAGGCGTTCGTCGCAGCCGGGGTCCGGCGCGAGGTCGCGTTCGAGGTGACGTCCGTGGACTTCATCGCGCGCCTGATCCGGCAGGGCCTGGGCATCGGGATGCTGCCCGCCGCCTTCGTGTCCCAACTCCCCGACCTGCCCGTCCTCCGGCTTCGCGACGCCCCCGCCCGCATGGAGCACCTCATCTGGAGCCGTTTCCCTCCCTCCCCCGCGGCGGCGGCGTTCCTGTCCGGGCTCGGCGTCCCGGCAGCGGAGTCCTCAGGATCGCCGGACTCCTGACGCGACGATGCCGGGCGGTGGATCACCGTACAGGCGGACCCGCGCTCACCCCGCAGGCGGACGACGGTCGCCGTCATGACGGCGACCATGGATTTCGCTCACTGCAGACTCTCGCCGAAGGACATGGACATGCTCATGAAGTCTCTGCCGGCCGCGCTGGCGGCGACGGCTGTCGCCGCCCTCACCCTGGTCCCCGCCGGCCCCGCCGCGGCTGCCACGATCGAGATCCGTCCCGGACAGGTCTCGACCCTGAGACAGTCGAACAGCAAGTTCAGCTGCCCGACGAACGAAGTGCTGATCGGCCGCGAGCACCGTGGCGACGAGAACGGCGACACCACGTTCCGCTGCGGCCGCATCTACATCGACAACGTCCAGGTCACGGTGCTCAAGGTGGACATCTGGGGCACCAAGACGGACGAGAACAGCCACGACTACCACACTCCGGCGAACCAGGCCATCACCGGGATCCGGCACGACGGGGACGAGAACGGCGACACCATCTACTACAGCGGCGCGCTGTTCCTGGGCGGCAAGGCGGTGCAGATCACCCCCAGGCAGCTGGAGGGCTGGGTCAGGGAGAACAACCACGCCTCGATGGGCGGCGCCAACCAGGTGATGACCGGCCGCAGGCACAGCGGGGACGAGAACGGCTGGACCCAGTACGAGTACGGCTGGATCTCGTACATCGGCTGACCACGGGAGCGATGGCGATCCTGGCAGGATGGTCCGCGACCCGGACGCGAGGGTCGGGCTGGGGCAGCCCGGCTGACAGTGGGGGAGCTCGGCTCCCCCACCGTCACAGCCGGACCCCGTCGTTGTCCCGTCGTGGACGGCCAGGCGTTACAGCAGGCCCGCCGTGGCCAGGTGTTTGCCGATGCGGCCGATCTCGTCGTCGTTCAGGGGGATCTGGGGCGGGGCCGTGACCGGGCAGGCGATGATGCCGCGCAGGTACAGCGCCGCCTTGAAGGCCCCGAGCCCCGACGAGCTGCCTCCCATGCGGCCGCCGCCCACCCGGACGATGTCGAAGAGCCGCACCAGGCGCTCCTGCTCCTGGCGGGCCGCCTCCCACTCGCCCCGGCCCGCGCAGGCGGTCAGCCGGACGTAGCCGTGCGGGTCGACGTTGCCGAGCCCGGGCACGACGCCGTCGGCGCCCATCCACAGGGCCGAGTCGACCGTCACCTCCGACCCCGTGAGCACGCTGAACCCCGGTGTGCGGCCCAGGATGACCTCCCGCAGGCCGCCGTCGTCGCCGCTGGAGTCCTTGACCCCGGCCAGCACCCCTTCGGCGGCCAGCTCCAGCAGCAGGGCGGCCGGGAGCTTGGTGTGGACCGACACCGGCAGGTCGTAGGCGTACAGCGGCAGCCCGGTCCGGTCGGCGATGAGCCGGAAGTGGGTGCGGATCTCCTCCGGATGCGTACGCGTGTAGAAGGGCGCCGTGGCGACCAGGCCCGACACGCCCGCCTCGACGGCCACCCGCGCGTGGTCGAGGACGCGGGGCGTCGTCATGTCGATCACTCCGGCGAGCACCGGGACCTGCCCGGCCACGTGCCCCACCACCGTGTCCAGCACCACGCGCCGGTGGGCGTCCGGGAGGTAGGCCACCTCGGAGGACGAGCCGAGCACGAACAGCGCGTCCACGCCGCCCTCGATCAGGTGGTCGACGAGCCGGGTGAGCGACCGGACGTCCACCTCGTGCTCGGGGGTCATCGGGGTGCACACCGGGGGGATCACCCCCGTCGCGGGCGCGGGTCCGGCGGGGTCAGGCATGGTCACGAGCGCTCCTGGATCAGGTCGAGGTCGGTCGCTCCCGCCGCCACCGGGTGGTGGCAGTGGAAGTGGTGGTCGTCGCCGTCGGCGGTCGCGGCGGGCCAGGCCGCCGCGCACGTGTCGTCCGCGCGCCAGCAGCGGGTACGGAACGGGCAGCCGCTCGGCGGCCGGGTGGCCGAGGGCACGGCGCCGGTCAGCGGGATGGGGGTGATGGGCGAGATCAGGCCGGGCGTCGCGGAGAACAGGGCCCGGGTGTACGGGTGCCGGGCCCGCAGGGGTACGGCCCGCGCCGGCGCCTGCTCCACGATCCGCCCCAGGTACATGCTGACCACCCGGTCGCTCATCCGCCTGACCGTCTGGATGTCGTGCGAGACGAACACCATGGCCAGGCCGAGCCGTTCCTTGAGGTCGAGCAGCAGGTTGAGGATCTGCGCCCGTACGGACACGTCGAGGGCGCTGGTCGGCTCGTCGGCGACGAGCAGGGCGGGCTCCAGCGCGAGGGCGCGGGCGACGGCGACGCGCTGGCGCTGGCCGCCGGAGAGCTGGCCGGGCAGGGCGTCGGCGACGGAGGCGGGCAGCCCGACGAGGCCGAGCAGCTCGCGGACCCGGGCGTCGCGCTCGGCGGGCGTGCCGCGCCGGTGCACGTCGAGCGGGTCGCGCAGGACCTGCCGGACGGGGAGCCGCCGGTTGAGCGCCGTGGACGGGTCCTGGAACACCATGCCCACGCCGGTGCCGACGAGGGCGCGGCGCTCGGCGTCGTTCATGGCCCACAGGTCGCGGCCGTTCAGGGACACGGTGCCGGACGTGGGCCGTTGCAGCCCGACGAGGACCCTGGCCAGGGTGGACTTGCCGCAGCCGGACTCCCCGACCACGCCGACGGTCTCACCGGGGGCGACGGTCAGGCTCGCGTCGGTCAGGGCGTGGACGCGGTCGCGGGAGAACAGCCCGCCGGTGCGCGCCTTGTGGACGACGTGGACGTCCTTGAGCTCAAGCAAGGTGCTCACTCCCCGCGGTCTCCAGGCCGGCCGGCTGCGTGGTCGCCGGATGGTGGCAGGCGTACGCGTGCCGGTGCGCGTCGCCCTCCAGCGGTGGCGCGTCGGTCCAGCACACGGCGGTCGCCATCGGGCACCGGTCGGCGAACCGGCATCCGGCGGGGAACCCCGAGGGCGGCGGCACGACGCCGCGGATCTGGGTGAGCCGCTCGGCCCCCGACTCAAGGGACAGCACGGAGCCGAGCAGCCCGCGGGCGTAGTGGTGGGCGGGCGCGCCGACGAGCGCCGCCGTGGCGCCGGTCTCGACGATCTGCCCGCCGTACATGACGACGACCCGGTCGGTGACGTCGGCGACGAGCGCGAGGTCGTGGGAGACGAGGATCAGCGCGAACCCCAGCTCCTCGCGCAGCCGCAGCAGCAGCTCGATCACCTGCGCCTGCACGGTCACGTCGAGCGCGGTGGTGGGCTCGTCGGCGACGATCAGCCGGGGCTCGCGTGACAGCGCCATCGCGATGAGCACCCGCTGCCGCTGCCCGCCGGACAGCTCGTGCGGGTACGCCGACAGGGTCCGGCCGGCGTCGAGGCCGACCAGCTCCAGCAGCTCGGCGGGCGAGCGGCGGCCGCCGCGACGGGTGACCTGCTTGAGCTGGGCCTTGATGGTCATGGCGGGGTTCAGGGACGACAGCGCGTCCTGGTAGATCATCGCCATGTCGTGGCCGAGCAGCCGGCGGCGGGCCCTGCGCGGCAGACCGAGCAGCTCCCGCTGGTCGAAGCGGACGTGGCCGCTGACGCGGGCCTCACGGGGTTGCAGGCCCATGATGGTCAGCGCGGTCAGCGACTTGCCGCATCCCGACTCGCCGACCAGGCCCAGCACCTCGCCGGGCCGTACGTCGAAGGCGACCCCGTCCACGATGTCAACGCCCCCGGTGAAGCCGATGCGCAGTCCCTCCACCGACAGGATCGGCGGCCCCGAGGGCAGGGGCCGGGCCCGCTCGGCGAGTCTGCGGGCGGCCTCGGCCAGGCCGGGCAGCTCGACGAGCTCCCCGGAGCCGGGCTCGGCGCGCTCCACCGGGTCGTCCTTGACGGGCACGGCCTTCTTGGCCGCGGGCGCGGCCCAGGCGTCGGAGACGCCCTCGGACAGGATGTTCAGGGCGAGCACGGTGAGCAGGATGAACAGGCCGGGGAAGACCGTCGCCCACCAGCCGCCGAGCAGCACGAGGTTCTTGCCGTCGGCGATGACGCTGCCCCAGGACGGGTTCGGGGGGCGGACGCCGGCGCCGATGAACGACAGCGACGCCTCCAGCACGATCGCGTCGGCCACCATCACCGTGCAGAACACGAGCACCGGCGCCGCGCAGTTGACGGCCACGTGCCGGAGCAGGATGTGCGGGGTGCGGGCGCCGATGACGCGCTCGGCCGCCACGTAGTCCTCCCCGTACTGGGCGAGGACGTTGGCCCGCACGACCCGGGCCACGGACGGCATGTAGAGGAAGGCGATGGCCATGACCAGCACCGGGATGCTGCCGCCGAAGACGGCCACCAGCACCGCGGCCAGCGCGATGCCGGGGAAGGCCATGATGACGTCGAGCACCCGCATGAGCGTCTCGTCCACGCCCCTGCGGGAGGTGGCCGCGACCGCGCCGACGACCGCCCCGGCCACCAGGGCGAGGCCGGTCGCGCCGAGGCCGATGAGCAGGGACCAGCGGGCGCCGTACAGGAGCCTGGACAGGATGTCGCGGTTGGCGCTGTCGAGCCCCATCCAGTGCCCGGCGGACGGGCCGCCGCCGGCGGCCTCCTGCACGTACGGCGAGTGGGGCGCGATCCACGGCGCGAGCAGGGCGGCGAGCACGACGAGCGCGATGACGGCGAGGGCGGCCCACGACAGCGGGCGCAGCCGGCGGAAGCCGATGCCGGGCCGGGACAGGCGCTCCCCCAGGGCACGTCTCATGCGGCGCTCCTCAGGCGGGGGTTGACGAGCAGGTAGAGGATGTCGACGGCGAGGTTGACGACCATGAAGCCGACCGCGATGGTCAGCACCACGCCCTGCACCACGGCCGGGTCGCCGTCGCGCACCGCGTTGATCATGAGCTGGCCCATGCCGGGCAGGCCGTAGATCTGCTCGATGACGACGGTGCCGCCGATGAGGTAGCCGATGCGCAGGCCGAGCACGGTCAGCGGGTTGATGAGGGCGTTGCGCAGCACGTTGCGGCCGACCACGACGACGGGCGGCAGACCGCTGCCGATGGCGGTGCGGACGTAGTCGCGGTCCAGCTCCTCGACCATGGACGTGCGGATGACGCGGGTGAGCTGGGCCGCGGCCGGCAGCGACAGCGACAGGGCGGGCAGCGTCATGGAGCGCAGCCAGCCGGAGAAGGAGTCGGCCGGGTTGATGTAGCCGCCCGTCGGGAACAGGCCCTCGCCGACGGCCAGCCACTGGATCAACAGCAGCGCCAGCCAGAACGCGGGCGCCGCGACCCCGACCAGCGAGACGATGCGGATGACCTGGTCGGGCCAGCGGTCGCGGAACAGCGCGGCGGTGACGCCGAGGACGAGCGCCAGCCCGACGGCCACGGCCAGGCCGAGGAACGTGAGCTGGAGCGTCAGCGGCAGCGCCGTCGTCACCGACTCGATGACCGGCTTGCGGGTGAGCACGCTGGTGCCCATGTCCCCGCGCACCAGGTCGGCGACGAAGCGCAGGTAGCGCAGCGGCAGCGGGTCGAGCAGACCGTTCTCCAGCTGGAACTGGTGGATCTGCTCGGGGGTCGGGTTCGCGCCCTGGAAGTACGCGTACTCCGGCTTGCTGTTGGAGAAGCGCATCACGATGAACACGAACGCGACGACCCCGAGCACCAGCGGCACCAGGATGAGGACGCGCCGGACGAGCAGGCGGGCGATGAGGACCATGGCGGCTCAGACGCGCTTGGTCTGGAGCACGTTGATGCCCGGGTACGGCTGCGCGCGGACACCGGACAGCTTCTTCGGGTCCCAGGCGGTCATCAGCTCGGTGTGCACGACCGGGTAGACGACGGCCTGCTCGGCGATCAGGTCGAGGTACTTGTGCAGCAGCTCGGCCTTCTTCGTCCTGTCGGGCTGCTTGGTGGCCTCGTCCATCATGGCGAACAGCGCCTTGGCGTCCTTGCTGCCCTCGAAGTGGCTGTACTTCATCCACAGGCCGCCGGAGACGTAGTTGTAGCGCATGATCAGGTCGGCGTCCATGCCGAACTGGTTGGGGTTCGAGGCGGCGGCGACCACCTGGTAGTCCTGGAACTGGTCCATCTTGGCGAACAGCGCGGCCGTGTCCTGCGGCTCCAGCGTGGTCTTGACGCCGATGGCCTCCCAGGAGGCGGCGATGGTGGGCAGGCAGTCCACGAGCCAGCTCACGTTCACCGACATGAGGTTGACCGTCAGGTTGCTCACCCCGGCCTCCTTGAGCAGCGCCTTGGCCTTGTCGGGGTCGTAGTCGTAGACGACCGCGGCGCGCTTGTGGTCGGGGTGGCCCTCGTTGAGGAAGGAGCTGGAGGCGGTGCCGTGGCCCTTGAGCGCCACGTCGATGAGCTTCTTCTTGTCGATCGCGTAGTGCAGGGCCTGGCGGACGCGGACGTCGTCGAACGGCTTCGCGCCGGTGTTGAACATGAGGAACAGGTGGTTCATGCCCGCGCCGCCCTCGACCGTGAGTCCCTGCTGCTTGAGCTGGTCCACGTTGGCGTACGGGATGTTGTCGGCGATCTGCGCCTCGGCGGACGAGCCGGAGATCTTGGCGACCCGGGCGGAGGCGTCCACGATGCTCAGCCAGTTCATCTTCTTGGCCGCGGCCGGGCGGGGCCCGTTGTAGCCGTCGAACGCCTCGAAGGTGGTGTTGGATTTGGGGTTGTGCGCGGTCAGTTTGTACGGTCCCGAGCCGACGGCCTTGCCACCCTTGGCGGCGTCCCAGGCGCCCGGCTGGCCGAAGACGTGCTTGGGCATGATCTTGGCGATCGTGAGCCGGGGCGCGGCGTCGGGGAAGGGGAACTTGAAGACCAGCTCCACGGTCCGGTCGTCGACCTTCTTGACCTCCTGGAGCCAGGAACGGAAGAAGTTGCCGACGAGGACGTTGGCCTCCGGGTCGAGGACCCGCTGGTAGGTGAAGACGACGTCGTCGGCGGTGACGGGCTGCCCGTCGTGCCACTTGGCGCCCTCGCGCAGGGTGAACGTCCAGGTCGTCGCGTTCAGGTCCGACGGCAGCGCGGTCGCCAGCGCCGGGTACGGCTCGCGGGTGATCGGGTCGGTGTCGAGCAAGCCCTCGTAGATGTGGGTGATGCCGGCCATGGCGAAGGCCGAGGCCGTCTGGGTGGGGTCCCAGCTCTGGTCGTTGCCGTACCCGATGACGGCGGTGATGAGGTCCTTGTTCGATCCGGCCCCGACCGAGCCCGTGGAGGCGGGGCCTCCCGAGCAGGCGGTGAGGGTGGCCGCGATGAACGCCGCCGCCCCCGTTGCCCCGCTGTAACGCAGGAAGTCGCGGCGGCTGAGGTCAGAGCTCACGGATGCCTCCTGAAAGGGGTAGAACGTGGGACATCCCATGTCCTATGTTGTGCGTAACGTGGACGCTAGAGGCGGGGAGCGCTTGAGGTCAACAGGAGATTTCCGGAATGTTACCTAAGCGCCTACCAGAGAGGGATTCTTCATGACGACTGTCCCGCGCTCCCGGCTCAGCCGGGCCGTGGAGGCCCAAGAGGGCGTCAAGGACCTGATTCTCAGGCGCGGGCTGGTCGCGGGCGACCCGCTGCCGACCGAGTCGGAGCTGATGGAGGAGCTGGACATCAGCCGCAACTCCGTCCGCGAGGCGCTGAAGGCCCTCCAGGCGGTCGGGATCGTGGAGATCCGCCACGGGTTCGGGATGTTCGTCGGGCGCATGTCGCTCGCCGGCCTGGTCGACGAGCTGGCCTTCCACAGCCGCATCACGCTCCAGGACGGCCGCAACCATCTCGGCCACCTGACCGAGATCCGGGAGGTCCTGGAGAGCGGCCTGGTGGTGCGCCTCATCGACCTCGGCGACGAGGCCGACCTCGCTCCGGTGACCGAGGTGATGGCCCGGATGGAGGCCGAGGCCCAGGTCGGCGCGGTCCCTCCCGAGACGGACCGGCTCTTCCACGACCTGCTCTACCGCCCGCTGGGCAACCCGCTGGTGAGCCAGCTCCTCGGGGCGTTCTGGGACGTCTACCACCAGCTCCGCGACGAGATCGGCACGCCGGACGAGGCGCCGGAGGACGTGGCCAGGCGGCACCGCGACATCCTGGCCGCGGTGACGGCGGGCGACCGGGCGGCGGCCACGGCGGCGGTCGAGGCGCACTTCGAGGGCGTCCGCAACCGCCTGGAGCGTCTCGGACCGCGCCCTCTCTGATCACTGGCTACGGGATTGAGCCGAAACGCGAGCAGGGCCGTATCTCCACGCGAAGGCGATCCCCTCACGGGGGCCGGGCAACCTCTCGGGCGAGGCGCCGGCCCCTGCGGGATCAAGTCTTCGGGCGTTCGGTTCGGGTGTACAGCCAGGAAGGAGCGGAACGGTAGCGGGATGGGCGCGGCTTCCCCGGTGCGGAAGCGGCGCCCGTCCCCGCCGTCACTTGCTCGGCGTCCGGGAACCGGATGGGCAGAACTCGGCCTGCAACACGGTCTTGGAGATGTCGAGCGAGTTGTTCTGGCCGTACTGGTCGATGTTCATGTTGATGGCGATCACGCGCTCGGCGTCCCGGGTGCCCATCGCGAAGGTGAACCCACCGGTGATGGCGCCGCCGATGCCCCATAGCTTCACACCGCATGACAGTTCCCACGAGAAGACGCCGGTACCGTACGTGGTGCCGGGGATCCACGTGTCCTTCCAGGTGCCGTCCGGCATCTTGATCCCGGTCTTGACCATGGTGAACATCTCCCGCTGCTGGGCGGGCGGAAGAAGCTTGCCGCGCAGCAGCGCGCTGCTGAATCGCTGGAGATCGCCGACCGTGGAGACCACGCCGCCGGCCGCCCAGCCGGTGGTGGCACTCTGGTCGGTCACGTCGTAGACCTTGGCGTCGGTCTCGGTGGCGAACAACGTCGAGTAGTGCCGTGGGTGCGGTCCGCGGATCTTCGTCTCCTTGCCCGGCAGGTACGTCCCCGTCAGGCCCAGCGGGCGGACGATCCGCCGCTCGATCTCGCCGGCGAGCGTCTTGCCGGTCACCTTCTCGACGATCATCCCGGCGATGATGTAGCCGGTGTTGGAGTACACGAAACCGTCACCCGGCGCTTCGAAGGAGCGCGGATTGCGCAGGCCGATGTTCACGAGTTGCTCGGGCGTGTAGGTGTCGTAGCGGTGCTCGAGCCACGCGGGGCCGGAGAACTTGGCGAACTCCTCCTTGTCGTTGCCGTAGTTGAAGATCCCGCTGGTGTGGTTGAGCAGGTGCCTGATGGTGATCGTGCCGCCGTCGTTGTTGTTGCCCTTGACGAGGCCGGGCAGCCACTTGTCCACGGTGTCGTCGAGGCTCAGCTTTCCTTCGGCCGCCAGTTGCAGGACCACGGTGGCCGTGAACGGCTTGGCGGCGCTGCCGATACGGAACCGCTCGTGCGGCCGGCGCTCGCGGCCGGTTCGGGTGTCGGCCACCCCTGCCACGCCGACCCACCGCCCACGACTGTCGCGAACCTCGGCGACCATGCCGGGCACACCGCCGTCGGCCACGGCCTGGTCGAGCGCCTTCTGGACACGGGCGTGATCGGGGGTGTCCGCCGCGGCGGCAGATGCCGCGGGAGCCGCCGTCGCGGCCCCCGCCAACGTCACGGCGGTGATGAGCAGCCCTGCGGTTGAGGGGAGAGATCTGGTCATGTCGATTCCTTCCAGGCGGGGGACGTCAGCGCGAAACTGATCGCTTCGATCGCGATAGTACTCATTCGGCGCAGATCAAAAGCTAGCTTGCATTCATAAATTCGGCAACTCAAATCCAGGAAGTAGCGCGTTTTGCCAGGTCATCCCACTGTTAACTTGCAATGAGTATGCCAACGAATGCAAGGTGGATGAATCGACTTGCAATGAGATGTCGACGAACGCAATACTGTCCACTGTCCGCGGACACATCCGAGCGGGCTGGGCATGGCACAGCGACAGGAGGCACGCCCAATGCCGGGAGGCAGGCTGACTTATCAGGACCGCCGGCACATCGCCACGGGGCTGGCCGAAGGACTCACCTACACCGAGATCGCCAAGCGCCTGCAACGACCGATCTCCACCATCACCCGGGAGGTGACCCGCAACGGTGGAGCCGACGGTTACCAGGCCGACCGGGCGCATCAGGCAACTGAAGGCCGGGCTCGCCGCCGTAAGCAGGCCCCCGCCCCGGCTCCGGCGCCACCGGCTGCCACCGGCGCACCCGGGCGAGACCCCCAAGCGGTTCACGCCCTGGAGGAACGATTGACCGCAGTGATGATCACGACAGGGCTGCCGCGCATGACCGCCCGGGTACTCACCTGCCTGTACACCACCGACAGCGGCAGCCTCACCGCCGCCGAACTCGCCCAGCGTCTCCAGGTCAGCCCGGCGTCCATCTCCAAGGCCATCGGCGAGCTCGAACAGCATGAGCTGATCCGGCGTGAACGCGATCCCCGGCGGCGGCGCGACCGGTACGTCATCGACCCCGACGTCTGGTACCGAGCCTGGCTGGTCAGCGCCCGGCAGAACGCCACAATCGCCGGTCTCGCCCGTGACGGAGCCGAGATTCTGGACGCCACCACTCCTGCCGGCGCCCGGTTGCAGGACATGAGCCAGTTCTTCGAGCACGTCAGCCAGAGCCTGGTTCAGGCCGCCGAGCAGTGGCGGCACGATTTCATGTCGAGGCGATCGACAGAGCGTTAGCTTGTCCTTTCGCTCACAAGGCGCCCCCCGCCCCACCTCCTCGCTCGGCACGCCGGCCGCCATGGCCGCCGGGCACCACCCGGCGCCAGTCTTTTGACATGCCAACCCTTGATGTCGACAATGGTTGGCAACATCAAGAGAAGGCGGGCGGCCGATGGCGGACAGCGAGGACACTCCGGAGGACGGGTTCTTCCAGGAGCTGACCGGCACCTACGCGGAGGTCCGGGAGGCGTTCGCCGACCACGTCGGCATGAGCCGGCCGCGGGTCCGGCTGCTGACGCGGCTGTGGAGCCACGGTGAGACGAGCCACAGCGACCTGCGGCAGATCCTCTCCCTCGACGGGGCGAGCGTGACGCGGCTGGTCAAGGAGTTCGAGGCGGAGGGGATGGTCAGCCGCCGCCTCGACCCCTCCGACAACCGCTACACCCTCGCCCGCCTGACCCCCGCGGGTGAGGAGGCGGCCGCCGAGCTGGCGAGCGCTCACCGGCTCTTCCAGACGCGGCTGCTCGACGGCGTTTCTCCCCAGGACCAGCAGACGGTGCTCGGCGTCCTGGCGCGGCTGCGCGCCAACGTTCGGGCGAGCCGGTGACGCCCCGGTTCCCGGCCCATCACGACAGGAGTGGATCAGATGACGGACGACGTGCGTGCCCTTGGGCGGCGGATGTACGAGGCGTTCAACACCCGCGACGTGAGCGCCGCCGACGCCCTCTTCGCGGCGGACTTCGTCAGCCACCCGATGGGCACCGTCGGCGTCGAGAGCGTCAAGCGCGCCTGGTCCGGGATGCACGCCACGTTCCCCGGCATGCGGGTCGTGGTCGAGGACATGCTCGTGGAGGGCGACCGGGCGGCCGTGCGCACGACGCTGCACGGCGTCACGGACGACGACGGGCAGCCGCCGCCCGCGATGCTGGAGATCTTCCGCGTACGGGACGGGCGCATCGCCGAGCTCTGGGGCATGTCCACCCTGCGCCGCCCCGAGTGACCCGCCGCGCGGGGCCGCACGGCCCTGTGACGGGTTCCCGCACGCATTGCCCTGTGACGGGTCCCCGCACGGTCCTATGACGGGGTCCCCCCGCGGTGGGCGGGGCGCATGCCGAACAGGAAGCGCGTCACCGCCGTGCGCCGCACCAGCAGGTCGTACGCGGCCAGGATCAGCACCAGCGACATCGCCACGATGGCCACGAACTTGACCGGCCCCGGCACCGGCCAGCGCACCACCCAGAAGGCCACCACGACCACGATCGGCTGGTGCAGCACGTACAGGGGAAGCACCCCCTCCGACAGGTAGGCGTACAGCCGCCTCCCGCCGCCGCCACCGGCCCCCTGGGACGGGCGGCGGCGGTCGAGGAGCGCCATGATGCCCACCAGCCAGCACCAGCCCGCGGCGCCGTACAGGGCGCGCGCGACCATCGCCGTCGGGTTCAGGTCCGTGAACGCGTCACCCTCCGCGACCAGGAACAGCGGCAGCCCGGCCATCGGCAGCAGCAGGCCGCCCACCACGGCCGCGCGCCTGTCGCGGCGCAGCGCGTCCCGAAGCCGCTCGTCGGAGGCGAGCATCAGCCCGTAGACGAAGAACAGCAGGTACGCCCAGCGGCTCCAGCCGGCGTACTCCTCCTCCAGCCCCAGCACCGCGCTGACCAGCGCCAGCGGCAGGGCCGGCAGCAGCGCCGCGCCCGGCCGCCGCGCCAGCGCCGCGAGCCCGCCGC